>JAABSQ010000179.1 GCA_011390315.1 Desulfobacteraceae bacterium | reverse complement strand
AGATACCCGAGGGAACTCAGGTAATCCTGAGTATCGGCCATATAGGAAAACCACTTTTGATTGTATACAGAGTTGGGATTGTCGGCGGTATACCAGTCGTTGCTCGACCGGGTCGAACCGCAAAACGTCGAAGGCCGCTGATCCGCCGAGGCATCGTTGTTCTGAAAGGTGATGGCCATGAAGGACGGAAACCCGGTGCCGCCATTGAAGGACTGCGTGAAGGTTCCGGACATCAGGCCGGCGCCGTCGAGATACCTTTCCGCCGGCTGTTCGAACCCCCAGATCCCGTGCGGGTCTGAAATCACTCCGGTCGCACAGTCATAATCGATATAGGATGCGCCCCCGCTGCCGGTCAGCCCGCCGGACCAGAGCACGCTTTTGGGGGTCAGCCGGTGGTCGATGAAGAACCGCTTCATTTTATCCACATACATCCAGTATTCTGGACCAGTGCCGGAAACACCGTATTTGGTCAGCACGGCTTGATGGGAGAAGTTCATCTGAGATTTGACATGGAGGTCCGCCGGAATGGCGAAATCGAACACATGCAGTCGGATCGGAATGGCGGTTCCCGCGATCGTCACCGTCGCGGTGTAATCCCCCATGGCCGCGCCGGCGGGCACATACACCGAAAACCAGAAGGCGGTGTTTTCTCCCGCCGTGACGGACACCGAGGCGCCGTTTTCAAGAGGCCATAAGGGATCCGGGTACGGCCCGGTTCTTCCGAGGCTGTCAGTCGCCAGGGCAATATCGACGTACTTGACCTGGTAGATTTCTGTCTCGATCCCCCCTCCGAAATCCCCGATGCCGACCGTCACACTGCCCGAAGAGACCGGATTGACCACCACCTGAAAGGGTTCGAATTCATTTTTGGCGGCATACACCCGTACCAGCGAATCGGATTCGAAGGGAACGGCATCCTCCTTGAATACCCTTTCGCTCGGCGGGGTTGTCCAGAAAGTATGGCTCGAGGTTGATTGGGTCAGTCGGTGGGTATAGGTTTCGAGTTGGGCGAAGCCCTTCGTCGGCATGATCCCGACGATTGCTAATGCCACCCAAAGGACGATGGCTTTCGTATTGTGATGGATCGTCATAGGCTCCTTTCTTTCCTATCGGGTGAATTGCTCTAATCTCCCAGGGCGCCACAGCCGGGTGGGTTCACTATGGAAGGAGTACCGAAGATAAAAAAGGGAAAAGGAACTGTTTACCAGCGGAGCCGTTTCAGATCGTAATCTTCGGGCAAGGTGCCCGATTTCTTTCCAATGCGGATAGTGCTTTGAAGATGGAGAGGATTTAGATGTATTCTCCGCTGCGGATGCTTGCATTATGATTCCATGAGGGTGTAAAATAGAAATTAACAGAACAAGGAGAATGGATATGCCAAGAATCGCCTTTTTTTTCGGGATTTCTATTTATATGTACATGGACGATCATGGGGTTCCCCACTGTCACGGCGTTTACGGAGATTACGCCGGTTCTTTCGGGATTGAAGATGGAGAACGGATCGCGGGAGAAATGCCTCCACGACAGGCCAAAAAGATAAAAGAATTCATTTTGGCAAATAAGCCGGAATTAATGGAGAAATGGGATGAACTCAGCAATTAATACACCGTGGAAAAAAGCGGTCAGGGTGGAGCCGTCCAAAGATTACCGGGTTCATGTCACGATGGAAGATGATGAAACGTTCGAACTTGATCTGAGGCATCTGATTACAAACCGGGAAGCCTTCTGGCGTCTGAAAAATGATCGGTATTTCCGGAAAGTTGCCGTTGATCCTTTAGGCGGTTTGTGCTGGCCCGGGGGAGAGGACATTTCTCCGACCAAAATTTTTCATTATATGCGTCCTGAATCAAATGAAGGTTGAGATCGCAGGGCCGGCGATCGTGCCCTCAAGTCTCAAATCCCCCATGAGGCGCCTCGTTTCTTCTTTCCGTTCCACCGAAATCAGTCACTCCGGAATTCCCCGGTTTGATGCCGCTCGGCCGTAAATGTCTTTATCCGGACATTAAACCGGACATAATAATCCTTTTATTGACATTTTTAATCAATAATATTAGGGCTATTAACCGGACATTAAACCGGAACAAAAAGGAGCCCCGATTTGAATCTGTCATTCCATCCGGCGATCCCGTCCAAACGGCTCGGTGAATTAAAAGACCTTGCACAGGAGGTGGCGATCGCCTCGGCCACCCTGGACGGCCGTATTGCCGAAGCGACGGCGGAAGCCCTCGGGGACCGTTTGCGCTATCTCAACAGCTATTATTCCAATCTGATCGAGGGTCACAAGACATCCATTCTGGAAATAGAAGCCGCACTCAAGAAAAATTTTTCTACCGATGATCAGAAAAGGTATGCACAGGAGCTTTGCGCGGCTCATGTGGAAGTCGAACGGGAACTGATGCGGGAGGTGGTTACGAACCCGCCGGACAATATTTGCGAATTCGGGTTTGTGGGAAAAATACATCAGCGGTTTTACGAAAAACTTCCTGAACACCACCGGTTTACCCATGGCAGCAACGGGTTTTCCCGCTACCGGGTAATGGCGGGCCGAATGCGAAACGGGAATGTCTCCCTCGACGGCGGAAAAACAGCTCATGGACCGGATGCCGCCGAACTGCCGCCGATGTATCAGGAATTTGCCGAACTGTATCGTCCGGACAATTTCCATGGGGATGAGCGCCTGATCGCGGTGGCGGCAAGCCACCACCGACTGGCTTGGCTTCACCCGTTCCGCGACGGCAACGGCAGGGTCACACGTCTATTTTCGGGATTGTATATGACCCGAGCGGGTATCAACAAGAGCAATCTCTGGTCCTTATCCCGCGGGTTTTCCAGAGACAAGCAGTGGTATATGATCAATATTCAGTCCGCGGATTCGCCCGATGAGGATCGCAAAGGCTTTGATCAGGCTTTTTTCGCCGATTTCTGCCATTATTTTCTGGAGACCTGTCTGGATCAGATCCGCTTCATGGAACAGATCCTGGGTCTGCAGCGGATCGACAGCAGAATCGATGGATACATTCGGGACCGGGACAAAAAAAGAGGCGCGGTTCATCCGCTCGACCCGAGGTCGGCAAAATTGCTGAAAGCGTTGTTTTTAAGAGGTGAAGTCCCCAGAGGAGAGGCTCGGGCGGTCATGGGCATGGAGGACCGCACCGACCGCCATGCCCGGCGGATTGTCAGCCAACTGGTCAAAGAAGGCCTGGTGGTTTCGGATTCTCACCGCGCGCCGCTGAAAATCGGATTTCCCACACATGTTCTGCGCTACTATTTCCCGGATCTTTTCGATCCCTCCGTTTTCGGGGAAACACCGATCAATTATTAACCAGGCCCCGCCGCTTCCCGCAAGACCTGATACACATCCATCGGGCTCATGTTGTTGGTTTCGGCGATTTCCTTGAACGGCGTATCGGGACCGGCCTGGATATTCCGCTCAGCGAGCCCTTCCACCAAACGATTCACGTCCAACCCGTAATCGGCGGCGATGTCGGTCAGGCTTCGCCGGCCGAGACCGGCGGCAGGCAACGGCGGCAAGCCCCCGCGGGTGTCGGTCCCGGCCGTTTCCGGCCGCATCAGACGGTATAGTTCCCGGGGGGAAACGTCGTTTTCTTTGGCGATATCGAGAATCTGCCGGCGCTCCCCTTCCACTCTGATGCCGGCGGCATTCAAGCGCGCCATGGCATCCTCAACATCCATTCCCACCCGTTTAACGAATGATTCCAGGGACGAGAGTTCGGCATGGCCGTAAGGCGGTTCGCCGTATTTTCGGGAAGCGGCGGCTTTGAAATAATCGCTCCCCTGGATGATCCAGTTGAAAGGAGGGACGGACAGGAGCGCGCCCGCCGAAACCAGAACAGACAGGATCATCGCAACATTGAACGAGGGCGTGAATATCTTCAACTCCCGAGACTTGTTTTTAAGGTAGGAGAGGATCGGCTTCCAGTTGTAATAGATGTGGAGAAAGCCGGCCAGCAGGAACAGGACCCCAAGATTGATGTGAAGGCTGGACCATTGGGTTTTGTCGAGGCCCAGCAGCCGCCAGTCGGCCCAGTAGGCCACCCGGCCCTGGGGGCTGATGTAGAGAATCAGGCTGGTGATCAGCATCAGAACGAAACTGGTGAACGCGGTCAGCGAGGTGATCTGTCGCAGTTTCATGGGGAGTCTCCTTGTGTCGAGTGGAATAGTCGAATTACCGAACGCTGTTTTTGATCTTGTGTTTTTTCAATTTATACCGAAGCACCCTTTCGCTGATGCCCAAAGATTCCGCCGCCCGGGTCTGGACCCCGTCATAACGCTCCAGGGCGGAGGTGATCATTTCCCGCTCCACGCTGTCCAGCCGTTCGGCCAGGGTGCCCTGCTGAGTGGCCTGGTGGAAGCGGATTTCCGGGGGAAGGTCGGCCTTTCGAATCACGGACCCCCGAGCCAAGGTGACGGTGCGCTGGATGACATGCTCCAGCTCCCGGACATTGCCCGGAAACGGATACCGAATCAGGTCATTCATGACTTCCGGATCAAAAGCGGGGGGTCTTCGGCTATACCTCTCCACAAAAAAATCGATCAGGGCGGGGATATCCTCCTTCCGCTCCCGCAGGGGCGGCAGTTCGATTTCAAAGACATTGAGCCGGTAGAAAAGATCTTCTCGAAACAAGCCTTCGGCCACCATGTCCCGCAAATCCCGATTCGTGGCCGCCACCACCCGGACATCCGCTTCGATCTCCTTTTCGCCCCCGACCCGGCAGAACCGCTTTTCCTGAAGCGCCCGCAGCAGCTTCGGCTGAAGCCCCACCGGAAGTTCTCCGATTTCGTCCAGAAACAGGGTGCCGCCCTTGGCCAATTCGAATCGCCCCCGGCGGGTGGAAGCGGCCCCGGTGAAGGCCCCCTTTTCATGGCCGAACAGTTCGGATTCAAACAAATTTTCAGGCACCGCCCCGCAGTTGACCTCCGCAAAAGGGCCGTCCGCGGCAGGACTGAGCAGATGCACCAGTCGGGCGATCAATTCCTTGCCGGTGCCGGTCTCCCCGCGGATCAACACCGACCAGGGGGTCGGGGCCACCCGCCGCACCAATGAAAGGACCTCGGCCATGGCCGGACCGTCGCCGATAATCCGCAGCGGCAGTTCCGATTGATCCATGGCTTCCCGAACGTCCGAGGCATCCGCTTCCACGGCCGCTTTGACCTCGATCAGGCGGATACGTTCCAGAAGTTCGGTCAGGTCCACCGGCTTTTCCAGAAAATCATCCGCGCCCAGCTTCATGGCCGTCACCGCCGTATCCACAGACCCATAGGCGGTGATCATGACGGCGTGGATCATCGGATTGATCGCCTTCATTCGGCCCAGGACCTCATCCCCGGTCATATCATCCATTCGGTGATCCAGCAGAACCAGCTGATACGGGATGGCGCCGAAACGCTCCAGGGCCTCTTTTCCGCCGGCGGCGGCATCCGCTTCGTATCCCTGCTTTTTCAGAAATCCCCGCAGCAGATCCCGCTGCATGGGTTCGTCGTCAACGATGAGTATCCGCATGGTCTTCTTCTTCCGCTTTTCCGTGAAGTGGAACCGAAAGGGTGATCCGCAATACCTTCGGCCGGGGAACCGAAATGTCCAGACGGCCGCGATGGGCCAGCACGATTCGGCGAACAATGGCCAGGCCCAGGCCGGTGCCCCGGGTTTTGGTGGTAAAATAAGGCTCCGTGATCCGCTCCGCATCCTCGGGGGGCAGCGCAAACCCGCTGTTCTCTATGTGAAGCACCCCTTTTTTCTGTTTTCGTTCCGTTTGAATCCGCAAAAACCCGCCTTCGGGCTGGGCTTCCAGGGCGTTTTTAATCAGGTTCTCCGCCACCTGTTCAAGAAGGTGGAGGTCTCCGGCCACCGGGGGGTCCTCCGGAACGACGATCTCCGTGTAAATGGACTGGGCCTCGAACCGGCCCTGATAGAGCGCCAGGGAATCCCGGAACACCCGTCCAAGCCGGACCGGCCGAAACTGCGGTTTGAGGGGACGGGCGTAGAGCCGAATGTTGTCGATGATGCCGTCGGCCCGCTTCAGGGCCTGAAGCATGGTCGCGACCATGGCCCGGTCTTCCCGGCCCAGCCCCTCGGCTTCCATCCCGAGCCGCTGAAGTCCCATGCCGATGGCGTTGAGCGGATTTCGAATTTCATGGGCGATGGCCGCGGCGGACCGGCCCAGGACCGCATCCTCCCGCTCCCGGGCCAGCTCCCTTTCCACGGATTGAATTCGCGCGATGTATGCGGATTGGTACCGGTGCAGCAGCCAGGAAAAAAAGATGCCGAGGGAGCCCAGAAGCCCGCAGAAAAGTAGAAACTCTTCCCACAATTGACGGGTCCTTGAAAACAAGGGGCCGGCCTCCAACCCCACCACATTGGATCCGACCGACCGCCGAATTTGGGCGATCTTTTCCCCGTCATTGTCCTGGAACACCACCGCCGCCGGGTTCACCCCGGGCGGTCCGGTCGTTTTATCGGCGGTGTCCGCCTCCATTCGGACATACCGAATGCCGGTGAGCCCGGTCAGGGATTCGAGCAGCCGATCGATTCCGATGCGGTCCTGAAGGGTATCGATCTCCACGGATGTGAGGCCCACGGTCACACACCCCGGCCCCTCGGTTCTCGGCCAGGGCAGGTAGTGAAGGTAGCGGGACGGCAGATGACGGAGCACCCCGTCCGGCGATCGGCAGATCGGGTCGGCCGACTCCGGAAACCAATCCGGCGG
>JAABSQ010000178.1 GCA_011390315.1 Desulfobacteraceae bacterium | reverse complement strand
TGCCCGGCGGAAATGGGCGCATCCATCCATATCAGCGGCACCAAATCTTCCATCATCGACACCGTGTTCGTGTCTCGAAGCACCGGCCGGGTTTCGAAAAGCCAAATCGTCGATTCCCCCGCCGATGTGGCTCGCCTGGTGGAAGAAGATCTTCTCCGGCTGGAACTCGGGCATGTGAAGCCCACCCTTGGAGATATCCGTTGCATCACCTTCGGCCATTTGATCCGCCTGGCGATTTGGTTTCTACGTGAGGACTGGGACCGAACAGATCTCGTTCCTGCTCGCATTTTCAAGGTAGGGGATTGGAT
>JAABSQ010000177.1 GCA_011390315.1 Desulfobacteraceae bacterium | reverse complement strand
CGTCGTTTCGGGGGATGGGAAGCGGTGAAAGGGTTAATCCGTAATGATCATCCATGCGAATCAGGATTTGAAGCCGTTTCTGAGGTCTGAATTGACTTACTTCTTGGGGCGACTTGCGATCCCGCGCACCACTCCCAACAGCTCATGGGCCGCATCCCCTTTGCAGATGTAGCCGGCGGCGCCGGCCTGGATCATGCGTTCGCGGGTGGTGGGGTCGTCGTGCATGCTGAGGCCGATGACGCGGATGTCGGGGTAGGCTTCATGGATGCGGGCGGTGGCTTCGATGCCGTTCATGATCGGCATGCTGATGTCCATGAGGGCGATATCGGGATGGAGTTCGCCGGTCAGATCGAGGGCTTCCTTCCCGTTTCCGGCCTGGGCCACCACTTCCATGTCCGGTTCTCCATTGATGAGATTGGCGAGCCCTTCGCGAATGGCCGCATGGTCGTCGGCCAGGAGAACCCGAATCGGAGCCGTGGGGGGGATCTCTTCTTCCCGATCCGGTTCGGCCGATTTTTCGATCCGAATTTCGGAACCGGATTCATCGGCCGGTCGGGCTGATTTCCGGGCCGGATGTCTGGGAACATGAAGGGTCACTTCGAAGCCGCCGCCGGGGGTGCAGTCGATCTCGACCCGGCCGCCCAGGAAATGAATCCGCTCCTCGATGCTGAAGAGGCCGAACCCCGGGTCGGCGCCCCGTTTGGATTTGAGATCGGCGATATCACAGCCTTGGCCTTCGTCCCGGACCCGAATCCGGATATGGCCGTTTTCTCCAAGTGCTTGAACGACGGCGGTGTCGGCGCCGGAATATTTGGCCGCGTTGAACAATAGCTCTTTGATCGAGCGAAACAGCATGGCGGCGAGCACCGGGGAATCGGGTTCAGCCCCGGTGTCGACATCCAGAAGGATTTCCAGCCCGTGCTTTTTTTCCATATCCTTGGCCAGCCATTCCAGGGCGGCCAGCAGACCGAGCTGGTGGAGTACCGGCGGGCTGAGTTCATGGGACAGATCGCGGCACTTCCGAATACTGTTGTCGATCAGCCGGTGCAGGTAATCGATTCGGCTTTCCAGCTCCTGGTCGATCCGCTCTTTGGGGAGCAGGGTCTCCAGGGCGAAATGGAGGGCCGCCAGATACTGCTGCAGGTCATCGTGCAGCACCATGGCAATGTGCCGGCGCTCCCGGTCTTCGGCATCGGAGAGTTCCAGGACCAGGTGCTGAAGCTGTCGCGCCCGCTTTTCAGCTTCGGCGGTGCGTTGGGCCACCCGGTCCTCCAGTTCGGCATGGAGTTGTTTGAAATCCTGTTCCGATTGCTTGCGCTGGTCGATATCCGAGAGCACCCCGTACATGCGGACCGGTTCTCCCGCAGCGTCGTACATGAACCGGCCACGGGCTTCCACCCAGTGCACCGAACCGTCGGGCCAGATCAGGCGGTATTCGCAGGTATATTCCCGGCGCTGTTCCATGGCTTCGCGCATGATCCGGTTTCGGTATGCCACATCCTCCGGGTGCACCCGGTTGCGAAAAGCGGTATAGCCCGGCTCTATCTCATCGGGCTGATATCCCATCAGGGAATAAAAACCCTCGGACCATTTCACCCGGTTGGTGTCGACCTCCCAGTCCCAGGTGCCCATGCGGCCCGCATCCAGAGCCAGTCCCAGCCAGGCTTCACTCTCCCGGCGGCGGATCTCGGCCTGTCGAATGTCGGTGATGTCCTGACTGACGATCACAACGTAGGAGATGTCGCCGGACTCATTGAAGACCGGGGTGGCATGAACCAGGCCGATCCACTGTTTGCCGGTCAACCGGTTGTGAATCCGCATTTCCATGCCTTGGACCGTTTCTTTCTTCAGTGCCCGTGCTATGGGCCACTCGGAAATCGGAATCAACCGGCCCTCCGGTGTGCGGGTTTCGATGGATTCGGCCAGGGTATCGAGGTTCCACCGGAACTCCTCCAGACTGTCGAATCCGTGCAGTTTCAATGCCGCCGGATTGCTGTAGAGGAGGCGGCCTTTAGCGTCGGTCAGGGTGATCTCCATGGGGGAGTTCTCGATCAGCACCTGAAGCTGGGCCCGGCGTTCATCGGCTTCGGCGGCGAACCGCCGGGCCTGCTGTTCACTGAGGCGCAGGGCGTCCTCCATCCGTTTCCGGGCGGTGATGTCGCGCATGGTGACGACAGCCAGCAGCATGTTGCCGTCGCCGCCGTAAACCGGGGCGCCGCCGCAAGAGGCGATCCAGGTATTCCCGGTATCCACCCGGCGCACCCGGACTTCAAAATTTTTGAAAGACTCACCCCGCAGCACCCGACCGATGGGCCAGTCTTCGGTGGAAAGCGGTTCGCCGTCCAAATCGTACAGTTCGAAAATATTGGAGAGGGTGTCCAGGCGCTGCTGAAGCGAGTCGACGCTGTCGAATCCGTGAATGGCCAGGGCCGCGGGGTTCATGTCCAGAAGGTTGCCCTGCGGATCGAAAATCACCAGGCCTTCGGTCATCTGATGAATCACGGTATTGAGTTGGCGCAGGTGGAACTCGTTAAAGGAGTGGGATTCCTGGAGCAGATTTTCCGTCTGTTTTCGATCGCTGATATCCCGAACAATGCTGACCAGAATGCTCAGCCCCTTCAGGGACGCGCCTTGAGAGCTGACCTCCACCGGAAAGACGGCGCCATCCTTTCGACGATGAAGGGTTTCAAAAAGAATGCCTCCGTCGGCTGCATCGGCCATCTGCCGGGGGATCAACGGCAGGCTGTCATCTTTGCGAAGGTCGAATACGGTCATTTCCAGGATTTCATCCCGGGTGTACCCGTAAGCAGTTTCGGCGGCGGTGCTCGCTTCGAGAACCCGGCCGTCCTTGCGCCGGATGAAAAGAATGATATCCCGGCTTTGCCGCATTAATAAATGATAGAAGTCGGGGAGTTCACAGGTATGCTCGGGGGCGGAAGCATTTTTTCGTCTACGGCAGAGGTTTTCGGTCTGATTCATGGTTTACTCGCGCAACAGTATTGTTTGGCTTCGGTCGGGCCGCCTTTCTCTTCTTCCCCGGTTTTCCGGGAATCATTTTCATTAAGATATGATTTTAAACGCCGGGAACGAATTTTCCAGGGATCAGTTTCATTAGATATAATTTTAAACCCCGGGAACGAAAATAGAAATAAGGTGAATCGCGTATATTCGACTTCGAGATCGGATGAAAACGGGGCGGCAACGGCGGCATTCATGAATCTGTTGAATCGATTCCCCTTTTTTTTCGGAGCTGAGTCCAGAACGGCCCGTTGAGAAAGCTGTTTTCATCCAGGGCGCAGAGCTGCTCGAACATCGGCTTGGTGACGGTAAAGGCCAGAATGTCGGCAGGAAGGAATTGACGCACCGCAATATCGGTGGCGCCGATAACCGCGTCCGGACGGTCGAGATCCGAAAATGCGGGACCGAACAGGCCGCATCCCGAGGCAAAGGGCGCCGATACTTGAGGAGGGGAGAAAGCGCTGTGCCGGTAATGAGCCCCTGCGACCAGGAGGCTCAGCTGATCGGGGTTGATTAGATGTATTTGTATACAAAATAAACTATTAAATTTCATTTTACCCAGTATTCCATTGACCTATACATATAAAATATACGGGTATCAGACCATGATCAACGAGGCGCTTCGGCAATACCTGGGCCATAGCCGAAAAACGCTGGATGAAGCCGCCGTGCGCCAGGTGATCCGAGAAGAACTCGACCGGGTTCAGGTCAAGGAAATATAACCCCGATCGCTTGGTGATCGTCGGCGAAGATCACTCGAAGGGTCCCGATCTTTCAGGATTTGGAAACCTCGGCCGTTTCAACAGGCGGCCGGTCGGCGGCTGTATCCACCGGGGCCGTCTTGTCCGGTATCGGCAGGTCCAGGGGCACGGATAGAGAAAAGCGGCTGCCTTTTCCGGGTCGGCTTTCGATCTTCAGGGCGCCCCCGATGGAGCGGGCGCGCTCCCGAAGACTCAACAGACCGATCCCGGATTCGGCGGTGGCCGTTTCGAGGGCGGCGGGATCGAATCCTTTACCCCGGTCGCTGACGGTCACGCTCAGGCGGCCGTTTAACGCGGAGACATGAACCCGGGCGGTTTTCACTCCGGCATGTTTGAAAACGTTGAAAAGCAGCTCCTGAACCACCCGGAACAGGAACTCCTTCAGGGGAACGCTTTCCACCGGACGGGCCCCGTCCGCATCCAGTTCGATATTCATGCCGAACTGCTCGCTCATTTTCCGGGTCAACCACTCAAGCGCCGGCACCAGGCCGGAATAATGGAGCACGGCCGGGCTCAGTTCGTGGGAGAGGCTGCGGGCCTTGTCGATCGATTCTTCCAGCAGCCGTTCCACATTTTTCATCACCGGGTTTTCCGGCATACTGCGGCCCGCCGTCTGAATCTGCATTCGAGCCCCGGCCAGAAGCTGCTGCAGGTCGTCATGGAGAAGACCGGCGATTCGGCGGCGTTCCCGCTCTTCGGCCTCGATCAGCTCCACCGCTAAGGACTGAAGCTGTCTGGATCGGGCTTCGGCTACAGCCGTTCGCTCAGCGACCTGCTGTTCGAGGGTCTCATTCAGGTGCTTGAGGGCTTCCTGCATGCGAACCTGTTCGGTCACGTTCCGAAGGGTGTGGGCGGCCCCGATCTGCCGGCCCTGCCTATCGTAGACCGGATTGTAACGAAGATCGTAGACCTGTTTCTCCTGCTTCGACGGACCGAACCCGAGGGTAATGCTGAAGGTTTCGCCCTCCAGGGCCCGGCGCCAGAGTTCCTTCGCCTTCTGCTGGTCCTCGGGCCAGGGCGCCAGGGCCTCCAACATGCTGGCGCCGATCTCGATATCCCGGCCCCAGAGGCGTTTGAATTCCCGGCGGTAGGCGTCATTGAAAAAGATATATCGAAAGTCTTTGTCCTCCGCGGCGATCATATCCTCGGATCCCCGGGTGATGCCTTCGAGCAGTCCGTGTGCATACTGAAGCGCCTCTTCGGCGCGCCGTCTTTCCGTAAGATCGAGCATGGAGCCGATCATGCGGTAGGCGTTTCCGTTTTCATCCCGGGCGATCAGGCCCCGATCGAGGTAGGTCCGCCAGGGGCCGCCCACCGGACCGAACCGGTATTCGTCGCGCCAGGTATTTTCCCCTGTGTCGATGGCCCGGTGGATGCCCTTCAGCACCCGGTCACGGTCTTCGGGGTGAATGTGCCGGTGCCAGCTTTGGATAGTCGATTCGATTTCGGCCCGGGTTTTTCCCACAGCCGATTCCACCATTTTATTCCAGCTCACTTCACCAGTGGTCAGATTCCAGTCCCAGATGATGTCGTTGGTGGCCCGGTTCACGAGCTGATACCGTTCCCGGCTTTCCCGCAGGGCCTGTTCGGCGCGTTTCTGGTCGGTCACGTCGATTTCGACCACGACCCCTGCGGTGATTTCTCCGGAAGAGTCCCGGATCGGCGCGGCATTGTTCAGAATGAAGCGCCGCCGGCCCGTTCCGAACTGTTCGCATTCGACCAGCTCGCCGACCACCGTCTCGCCCTGGAGCAGGGCGCGACTCATGGCCCATTCATGGGCCTGCAAACGCTCGCCGGTATCCGGCCAATAGCCGACCCAATCTTGATATTGTTCCCAATTTTTGGTTTCCAGGTGAAGACCCCATATTTCATTGACGACCCGATTCACACGCAGGAGTCCGCCATTCTTGTCGGCGATCACCACCCCCACGGGAAGCGATTCGAGCACCGCGTTCAGGGTCGCCTCATTTTGGCGAATTTCTTCTTCCGCCTGCTTTCGCTCGGTGATATCGGTGGCCGAAGGAATCAGGTAGGAAACCCGACCGTCGGGTCCGAACATGGGCGAGAGCATAAAGTCGATGGTTCGAAAGGCATCTTCGCCGACCCGAATCACCGCATCATAGCGGCGCCTCTTTCCGGCGGCGGCCTCCTCGATGGCTTTGCGCAGGCGTTTCTGCACCTCGGAGGACCAGGCCCACCAGTAGCACTCCTCAAAGGGTTTTCCCAGTACGTCCGCCGGCGAAAGATCGGCCGCTTCCAGGGCGTACCGGTTGGCTTCGATCAGGATGCCGTCCGGGGTCAATACGCCGACCAGTGCGATCAGGTTGTTCAAAACGTCCCGCAGGTGTTGTTCGCCTTCTTTTTTGGCGTCCTCGACCCGGTTGGGTTCGTTTTTCAGGGGAAGTAAGGATTTCAGGCAGGCAAGTTCCCGGGCTTGCTCCCGGCATCGCTGTTTTTCGGCGGCCAGGCTTGCCCTCAATTCGTCAATCTCCCGGAGCAGCGTTTCTCGTGGTCGGTTCGCATCTTCTATACCGGGGTGGCGTTTGGAAAAGGCCATTGTTTTCTATCCTGGTTGTCGAATGTCTGAGTACATTGTGCAAATCTGGGGCGGAACTTTTGGAGGAAAAGTGATGGTCATACATTTGGGCAAATCGGTATCTGAAGGGAAAAAAGGCAGCCTTTTCCGGGGG
>JAABSQ010000176.1 GCA_011390315.1 Desulfobacteraceae bacterium | reverse complement strand
AAACCGTTCCGGTAGGGGCAACCCCCCGTGGTTGCCCTTTCTGTGATTGCCCTTTGGTGGTTGCCCTGTGGTGGTTGCCCTTTCTTTCTTTCCCGTATTTGTCCCGCCGCCGGAAAACGGCCAATGGAGGGCAGCCACCAAGAGCCGCCCCGATCGGGTTAAACCACCTTGGGCTTGGCGACTTTCTTCAGGTCCCGGGCCTTGATCTTGAACGATTTGTCGTGGACCCCGGGGTTGAAATAGACATCGTCTTTCCGGGAAAGTTCCGGGTCCATATAGATGGGCAGGTCGGCCATCTGGCCGAAGGGCGGCACGCAGCCCACTTCGCATCCCACCTTGTCCAGAACCGCTTCGGGTTTGGCGAAGGAGACCTTTTTGGTGCCGATTCCGGCGGCCGCCTTTTTCCAGTCGACCTTCTTGTCCCCCGGCAGCACCAGCACCACCATCTCCTTTTCCTTGGTCATCAGGACCAGGGATTTGACCGTTTCGCCTTCGGTGACATTGAGGGCCTCGGCCATGGCCGGATTGGTGTAGACCGGTTCGTGCTCGAATATTTCGTAGGGGATCTTCGCGTCTTTGAGTATGCCGACGATTTTCTCTTCCAGGGTCATCTTTTCCTCCGGATTCGCTCGGGTTAGGCGGTGGCTTCGTCGATGATTTCGGCGATGTCCTTGACCTCGACCGCCGCCTCGGTTTCCATCAGGCCGTCGGAGAGCATGGTGGCGCAGAAGGGGCAGGCGGCGACCACCGCATTTACCCCTGCGGCCGCCGCCTCTTCGGCCCGGTCGGTGTTGATGCGTTTGCCGATCGTTTCTTCCATAAACATGCGACCGCCGCCCGCGCCGCAGCAAAAGCCTTTGGCGCCGTGCCGTTTCATTTCCACGTATCTCCCGGGGTAGTTCATGCTGGCGACCAGATTCCGGGGTGCTTCATAGATGCCGTTCCAGCGGCCGAGGTAGCAGGAATCGTGATAGGTCAGTTTTCCGAAGTTCTTTCCGGTGGGCACCAGGCGCCCCTGTTTGTGAAGATCGAACAGGAATTCGGTATAGTGAGAAACCGGATAGCTCGCCCCGAACTGAGGGTATTCGTTTTTAATGATATTAAAACAGTGGGGGCAGCCGGTCAGGATCTTTTTGGGGCTGTACTGACCCAGCACCTCCACGTTCTGCTGAATCAGCATCTGGGCCAGGTATTCGTTGCCGCACCGCCGGGCCATGTCGCCGTTGCAGGCCTCTTCGGGCCCCAGAATGGCGAAATCGACGCCGGCCCGCTGCAGCACCCGGGCCAGGGCCCTGGAGATCTTCTTGCCCCGATCGTCGAAGGAGCCGGCGCATCCCACATACCAGAGCACCTCGGCCTCGGGATGGTCGCTGATCAGCGGCACGTCCAAGCCCCGGGTCCAGTCGGCCCGGGTGTCGTTTCCGAATCCCCAGGGATTGGCCTGATTTTCCAGGTTGGTGAAGGTTTCCTGAAGCTCCGGCGGAAAAGCGGCCTCCATCAGCACCTGGTGCTTGCGGGTCTCCAGAATGAAGTCGAGCTGTTCAATATTGACCGGGCAGATGTCCTCGCAGGCCCGGCAGGAGGTGCAGGACCAGATCACGTCGTCGGTGACCGGGGAGCCCTCCCGCATGATCGGCTGGACCGCTTCGGTATTTCCGGCCAGGATCGGTTCGGCCTGCTCCAGAAGATCGACCTTGAAGTCATGGATGACGTTCTTGGGCGAGAGCGGTTTTTCGGTGTTGCTGGCCGGGCACTGCTCCTCGCACCGGCCGCATTCGGTGCAGGCATAGAGATTGAGGACGTTTTTCCAGTTGAGTTCGCTCACCTTGCCCAGGCCGAAGGTCTCCGCCGCTTCGTCCTCGATGTCGGTCTTGATCATGGCCTTTTCCCGCTCCAGCGGCTTGAAAAAGACGTTGGGGACGGCGGCCAGCAGGTGAAGGTGCTTGGAACCGGGAATATAGATCAGAAAGCCGAGGATGGTGCCGATATGGATGTAGTAGAAGAGCTCGAAGCCGATTCGGGCCTGGGTCTGGGTGAGAGCGCCCAGGTCGAACCACCGGGCCAGCAGGGCCGAGACCGGAAAGACCGCCGCATAATTGTATTCGGTGTCCAGCACGACCTGAAAGGCGTTGATCAATGAAAAGGTGATGATGATGACGCAGGTGAAGAGAATGATCAGCATGGCATCCCGGCCGATGGTCAGGTAGTCCGGTTTCATCACCGTTCTTCGGAAGAGGGCGTAGGCAAAGCCCACCAGGACCAGCGGGGCCAGAATATCGGCGATAACCAGGTAAGCTCCCCAGAGGAAGGGGGCGGCATGGGCGATTTCAAAGGAGGGAAAGACCCCCTTGACCATCAGCTCCAGGGAGTGGGGCTGAACCGCCAGAAACCCGTAGAAGATCAGGGTGTGGGCCAGGCCGGGAAGGGTCTTCCGCCGCACATTGGACTGGCCCAGCACATCCGTGAACAGCACCTGGATGCGTTCCTTGATGCGGTCCGGTTGAAACCGGCTCTCCCCCTCCACCGCCTTCATGAGGCGGTACAGATGCCGGACCTTTTTGAAGAACATGGTAAAGGCGGTCCCCAGGGCCGCCAGCATGAGAATCGATTTAAAGATGAGATAATATTTCATAATAGACTACTCCAGTCGGGTCCCCGTGTCCTGTTGCGCGTCGAAAGATGGGTTTTCCCCGCCGGCGCCGGCGGGGCGGGATGTTAAGATTCCTTGAGGGCTTTTGTCAACGCCGGCACCACATCGAAGAGGTCCCCGAGAATGCCGTAGTCGCATTTTTCGAAGATGGGGGCGTCCTTGTCGGAGTTGATGGCCACGATCACCTTGGAGGTTTTCATGCCGGCGAAGTGCTGCACCGACCCGGACAGGCCGCACCCGATGTAGAGCTTGGGGCTGACCGTCTTGCCGGTCTGGCCCACCTGCATGGAGTGGGGCGCGTATCCGGCGTCCACCGCGGCCCGGGAGGCGCCCACCGCCGCGGTACCCAGAGCCCGGGCGCATTCCTCCAGGATCTTGTAGTTGTCCGCCGAGCCGATGGGCCGGCCCCCGGTGATGATGATCGGGGCTTCGGTCAGGTCCATCTTGTCCGAGGCGCTCAGTTTGGCATCCACCACTTTGACCCGACCGGGGTCGGAGACCGAGGGTGAAAAGGCGACGATTTCCGCCGCCTCCGAAGCTTCTTTGGCTTCGATGGCGTTGGGCCGGATGGTGCAGAGCAGCACCTCGGCATCGAGTTGAAGGGTGGCGAAGGTTTTGCCGGAAAAATGGGATTTGCGGACCGTCTTCTGATCGAAATCCACGGCCACCGCATCGGAGACCAGCGGCAGGTTCAGGTCCGCGGCCATGCGGGCGAAGATGTCCCGGCCGATCGGGCTGGCCAGCCCCAGCACCCCCTTGAGCGAATATTCATCGATGGCGGCGGCCAGGGCCCTGGCCTGAAGATCCGGACTCTTGGACAGATCCGCCCCGGACACCGAGACCTCCACGATTTTTTTGGCCCCGTGGGCGGCCAGCGCATCTTTGTAAGCGTCGGCCTTTTCACCCGGGACGATCGCATATACATCATTTTTACCCTGTTCATGGGCGGCGGTGAGCACGCCGAAGTTGGTGCCCTTGAGTTCCCCGCCCTCGATTTCCATTAATACACCGATATTGGCCATTTTATATTCTCCTAACCTGCGCGCCCAAGCGGCGCGATGACTTTGGAATGACTACAGGACCTTTTCTTCTTCCCGAAGGATGCGGACCAGCTCCGAGACCTGATCCGGAATCGCGCCTTCGATCATTTTGGCGCCGGAGCGCTCCGGCACCGCCTCCAGTTTCAGGAGCTTGGTCTTGGCGCCGGACGGATCGATCCCCAGGTCGGACAGGGCCTTCTGGTCGACCGGCTTTTTCTTGGCCTTCATGATGTCCGGAAACTTGGGGTAGCGCGGTTCGTTGAGCCCCTTGGTGGCGCCGAGCACACAGGGCAGGTTCGCCTCCAGCACCTCCCGGGAGCCGGCCCCGATTTCCCTTTCCACCGTCGCCTTGCCGCCGCCCACCTCGAGCTTGACGATTTCGTTGACCACCGGAAGGCCCATGGCCCCGGCCAGCCGGTACATGGTCTGGAAGCCCTCGGTGTCCACCGAGCCCTTGCCGGTGAGAATCAGATCGGCCTGTTTGCCGTCCGCCTCGATGGCCGCTTTCAGTGCCCGGGCGGTGAGGTCGGTGTCGAGAAACTGCTCCTCGGTCTTGATTAGAATCCCCCGGGCCGCCCCCATGGCCATGGCGCTGCGCAGGGTGCCCACTGCGGATTCGGGGCCCACGGTGACCGCCACCGCTTCTCCGCCCTGTTTTTCCACCAGCTGAACCGCCGCCTCGATGGCGTATTCGTCATAGGGGTTTGCGATGAATTTGCATGCCGAATCATTGTAGCCGGTCTCTCCGACGATCTTGATGTTGGCCGCCGTATCCGGAACATGCTTGACACATACGTAAATCTGCATGGTATCAGTCCTCTTCCTTGAATATGTTTTTTATCGGGCGGTCTGCGGGTCTGGCCGGGCAGGGAATAATGAGATCCGCCCGGCCGCTTCGGTCCGCAAACCGCTTTTTGAATGATCAGGCTTTCATTTTTTCGTTTTTCGGGTCATACAGCGGCATGGCCACGACCTCGGCGGGTCGCTTTTTCCCGAGAATTTCGATCTCCAGTTTGGTGCCCGGGGCCGCCTGTTCCGGCTTGACATAACCGAGTCCGATCGATTTTTCCACCCGGTGGCCGTAGCCGCCGGAGGAGGTCATGCCCACGTAGGTTCCGTCTTTGTAGATGGGGTTGTAGCCGAAGGGATCGGCGTCTTCGGCCTCCACCGTCATGCAGACCAGCTTCAGGGCGGGGCCGTCGGCCTTCTGTTTTTCGAGCCCCTGCTTGCCGATGAAGTCCTTGTCCCACTTCACCGTCCAGGCGATGTTGGTCTCCAGCGGGGTGTGGTGGACGTTCATTTCGCTCTTCCAGGCCATGTAGCCCTTTTCCAGGCGCATCGAATCCATGGCGTACATCCCGATCATCTTGAGATCGAAGGCCTTGCCCGCCTCGGTCAGGGCCTGAAACACCGGAATCTGGGCCTGGATGGGATGGAAGATTTCGAATCCCAGCTCGCCCACGTAGTTCATTCGGTTGACCCGGCATTTGGCGCGGCCGACATATATTTCGGCGCTGGCGCCGAAGGGCAGGGCCTGGTTGGAGAGGTCTCCGTAGGAGGCGGCGGCCAGAAGCTCCCGGCTCTTGGGGCCCACCAGGACGAAGCAGCCCATTTGATAGGTCAGGTCTTCCATGGTGACGGAGCCGTCCTCCGGCAGGTTCTGGATCATCCAGTGCTGGTCGTGGCGTTTGCCCACGCTGGCGGTAACGCAGAAATACTCCCCCTCCTTGACCCGGGTCACGGTCATGTCGCTCTTGAAATTGCCCTTGTTGTCGAGCATGGGGCTCAGGGCGATGCGGCCGTCTTTCGTCGGCGCCTTCTGGCAGGTCATCTTGTTGAGCCATGCCTCGGCCCCCGGGCCGCTGATTCGGGTCTTGGCGAACCGGGTCAGGTCGATCAGGCCCGCATGGTTCATGGCGTGCTTGCACTCGGCATCCACATACTTGAAGGCGTTGTTTCGCTTCCAGCTCGGGGTTTCGATCCGGTCGGCGTCGGTCTCGGTGAAGTAGTTGGGACATTCCCAGCCGTAGTAATCCCCGAAAGAAGCCCCGGCCTGTTTCTGGTATTCGTAGATGGGACTGGTCCGGTTGGGCCGGGCCGCGCCGCGCCAGTCATTGGGAAAGATGGTGGCGTAGAGCCGGGGATAGGTGTCCTCGATCTTTTCGTGGATGTAGGCCCAGTTGGCGTAGGAGCCGTATCGACGGCTGTCCACCGACCAGAGATCGATCTCCGGCTCCCCTTCCATGATCCAGCCGGCGATGTAATGGCCGATGCCGCCGGCCTGGGTGATGCCGAAGCTGTATCCGCAGGCGTTGAAGAAATTCTTGAGCGGATAGGCCGGGCCCACCAGCGGGTCGCCGTTGGGGGTGTAGGTGATGGGGCCGACGGTGACATGCTTGAACCCGGTTTCGCCCATGATCGGGAACCGGTGGATGCCGTGCTCGATGAAATCGGCGATATGGTCGATGTCGGGCTGGAGTTCGGTCTGGGCGTAATCCCAGGGAACCCCCTTGGGGTACCATTGCTTGACCTTGTCTTCATAGAGGCCCAGGATGAGGCTGTCCATCTCCTGGCGGATGTAGATGGAGCGGTCCGGGTCCCGGACCAGGGGCAGAAGTTTGTCCCGCTTTTCCACCGCCTCGATGGCCTCGAACAGGATGTGGGCGTGTTCTCCGGCGATGGAGGGAACTTCCAGACCCACCATGGCCGCCACTT
>JAABSQ010000175.1 GCA_011390315.1 Desulfobacteraceae bacterium | reverse complement strand
CCCATTCGCAGGTGATGTCGCCCTTGTCGGTATGAACGATCCATTCCTGGTCGGGGGAGCGGTCGATGCCGGTGACCAGGGTGTGGGTGGCGAATTCCGCGCCGTTTTTCTTGGCCCCGATGGCCATGGCCTGGGTGATGCTGTTGGGGTCGACATCACCGTCGTCGGGCCAGTAGAGCCCGCCGAGAAAGGATTCCACGTTCATCAGGGGGTGAAGCTCGGCGATCTCCTCCGGGGTGACCCAGCTGACATCCAGCCCCAGGCACTGATGCA
>JAABSQ010000174.1 GCA_011390315.1 Desulfobacteraceae bacterium | reverse complement strand
ACGGACTGGGCTCCGCCGCGGCTATCGGTCAATGGACCCATATTCGGCGAGATCTCCGCGCCGACCTGAAAGAGGCCCAGCCCGATGTCACCCTTCTCGAAGTAAATGCCTTTCTGATCCGGGGCAGCGGCCGCATCGACGACCTGAAACTCCTCGGCGATACCGCCCCCGATACCGCGCCTTTTTCCGGCACCGTTTATGAAGATGCGGAAGATGAAACCGTAAACGGGTGGATGATTTACGGCAACGCTCTTTCCGAAGCAGCGGTGACCAATGTGTATGACGAAAACCTCGGCAGCCGCGTCATTCAGCTACAGGGAGCGGGCACCGAAACCGGTTACCGGCTCGCAGATGAAGCCTCGGCCACCTGGGACAGCAAATGGGGGAACACCACCGAGTTCATTGCCGAATGGCGAATGCGGTATTCCGAATCCTTTGTCGTCTTCATCGACGTAGAGACCTCGGCCGGCCATCGGTACCTGCTTTACACCCCGGTCGATTATGACAATCTCGGGGCCGGCGAAAACATCCACCACGGAGTGGGGTCGGCCGCGGCCGGCGGTGAATGGGTCACCATTCAGCGGGACCTGCGGGCGGACCTTCAGGATGCCCAACCGGATGTCGCCCTTCTTGAGGTGAATGCATTTCTGATCCGCGGCAGCGGCCGTATCGACGACATTCGGCTCAGCGAATAACACCCTCAACCGAAAATGGATAACAAACGACCATTTTTTGATAAGGAGTCCACAAATATGAAAAAATCGATAGTTGGTATTCTTCTTCTGATGTTGTCTTTTATTCCGATTCCCGGCACGAAAGCCGCCCATGCCCTGCTCACCCGAGCCGACTGGGATGCAGCCTTTCAAACCCATTACGGGAGCGGTGATCCGATGCTGGATCTCACCACGGCGAACCGGGATGGAAAATTCGCCTGGAACGGCCACTACTGGATTCGGGCCTATGTCACCATGGCCCGCTCTCATGGCGACACCCAATACATGGACAAGGCGGTCGACCTGATCGATTTCATTCTCCGGAACCGAGACGACGCCCGGGCGGCCCGGGGAGAGATCGATATCCAGAGCGAGCCCTACTACTCGGCCCCCCTCCATTATTTAAACCACCGGAACGAAGCCGCACCGGGATGGCGCCGACGGGTGGAGAACGGCTGGCGTATTCAGCTGATCGACGACGCCCAGATCGCCAACGCCATCATGCGTTTTGTCGATCTGGCGCTGAGCGACAATCTTTTTTCCGAATACCGGCTCACCGCCGAGGAGTACATAGCCCGGGTGGAAGAAACGGTCCAGGCCCATGATTCCTCATTCGTCTACGACCGGTTCGACAACATTCCGGGAAGCTATTATTATCCCAACATCAACGGCACCGGCCTCTATTCCGGTACCGTAGAATTGAACATGAACTCGACCATGGGCGTGACCCTGCTGCTTCTGGATAAAGTGAAGGGGGGAGTGCCCGAGTATCGGCGCAAGGCGGAGGCCATTCTGGAATTTTTTATGCTCCATCTGCGCACGGCGGCCAATGACGCCTATGATTGGTCGTACCATCCCCAAAAACCCTGGATCGGCGTCACCGCAACCGGAGATGAAGACTTTATTCACGGGCAGGTGGATATCAGTTTCATTAACATGGCCTACCTTCGGGGCCTGAATATCACCACCCTGGATATGCAGAAATTTGCCCGGACCCTCTCTATGAACATCAACAAGGGGGACGGAGAACTCTCCTGGTCGGTGGACGGCACCGAAATGAACGCCAGCAAACAGTACTCTTCGGTGGGCTTCGACTGGATCGATCTGGCCAGGTTCGATACCGGCATCATCGATATCGCTAAAACAGTCTATACCAAATACTATGCCAATTGCACCTGGTCCTGGCCGTTCTTAGGCTGGGCGGAGATTCAGTCCTGGTCCAAAATGCCGACCAGCCCGGAACCGCCGCAGAACATCCGGGTTCAGTTTCAGTAATCGCAGTGAAAAAACGCCGCGGGCCGGGCGAATCTCGCCCGACCGGCGGCGCTTTTTCATGAATTCCGGTCCGCCCGATTTCAGATTCGACCCCTTGCAGACGGGAACCCGAAGCTTTATAGGCGGGTTGCTTTAAGAAAGTTCCGATTCCGAGCAGGAGGACCGTCCCGAGAAAAAGAACATGATCCATGCTTTTTTTTTAAATGGATATGGAGAAAATCCCGGAGCGAACTGGTTGTGGGGGATATATTCATTCTCTACCTTCCTGAGCTTTTCATACTTTTTCATCAAAGCGTCGGCTATTTAGGAACATGCTCTATCTACGACCATAGCTCCGCCTTTTCGATTCCATTCCTGAACCGAAAAAATGTGCGGCCAAACCGCTCATAACATTAACCGAACACGGAAGAACGTCTTGAAGTTCTTGGTTCGCTGAAGTGAAGAAGCCAAATCATTGGAACCTCGCACCCTCTTATGGAAAAGATAGACGAGTATCCTTCCAAGCGCTATAAGGGAATCCCCCCATATTCCTCTACCGCGTGAGTATTCTTTTTACAGCACCACCAGCTTTATCTTCTTTGTCCATCTCCGCTTTTCTGCACAGAATCCCAGGGAATCGGGGTATGATTTTCACCCATTCCGGCAATACCGCCGCTGGAGATGATCAGGTATTCAATTTTCCCCTGTCCATTGACGATCAGGTCGGAAACCTTGCCGAGCTTTTTTTGGTTTTGCCCCTGAACCTCTATGTCCATGAGCTTGCTCACCCGGCTGCTCTCACTCGTACCCTGCATTTGGCTTTGACCGAATTGGCTATGGCTGCGATGCCGACTGCCCGCCAACCGGCCTCCTGAAATCGGGCGCTCATCATTCCCCGCCGGCCCTTGAAACCGACGCTTCCCTTCGGTGCTGCCGATCCGCATCCACGAAAAAGGCGATATAACCGAGGGTGAACATCAGCCCCGTCAGGAGATTCAGCCGGAACAGGGTCGACTCGGTGATATTGATGATCAGGGCCAGCAGAATAAACCAGCGGGAATAATGATGGGGATAAACCCGGAAAAGTGTCCGGAAATAATGAACTACCATGCCGATGAAAAGGCACAGACCGATTAGACCGGTTTCGTTGAGGATTTCCAGGTAGCCCATGTGGGCTTCATTGGGCAGCCAGGTATACTGATCAAAGAGTGAAAAGAGCATGGGATGGGGAACACCCCAGAACCCGGCAAAACCGCACCCGATCAGGAGATGCTCCCGGGCGATGGAAAAGATGCTGACCCACAATTCGCTTCGCCCCGTGAAGGTGACATCTTTTCCCACGATCATAAACAGATCGGAAAGGAGGTTTACGATACTTTCTCCGGCGATATAAAAGACCGCAAAAAACCCGATCACGAAAGAGGTCATCAGAAAAGCGGTGAAAAACCGGCCGATCATCGGGTACAACACGGTCCGGTTGATGCGGCCCACAAAGGCCAGACAGCCGAGAATAAATCCGGAAAAGATAGCGGTCACGCTTCGGGAACCGAGCAGAAGAACCCCGCTCATGAACCAGAAAAGGACCGCCGAGTGCCGGCCGGCGCCTTGATGCCGACTCAGGGCGAAGGTCCAGACCAGAAGGCTTACCAGGCTGATCTGTCCGAGCATGTTCTTGTGGGTGGCCAACCCGCGCCATGCGGGAAACTCCCACTGAATCGCCTCCGGAACAAAGGCGATGGAGAGCAGGGAAACCGGTAGATAGACCGCGAAAATCAGTCGAATGTACTTGAACCATTCTTCGGTCGTATGAAAGCTGATCAGGGCCGACAGAAAAATGGCGGCCGCGCCGGCGGTGCGAAGCCATCTTTTGAATGAAACAAACGGAAAATCCGACCAGAGAATGGAGAGAAAAGACCACGCCAGAAACAGGGTCAGGAATTTTTCTTTCTGAATGAACCGGAACACCCGGCGCCTTCCGGCGATCAAACCCACCGCCGACAGCAGGTAAAGAAACGGCAGAACCACCTGATTGACCAGATTGGAACTGCCGACCGCTTCCGCTTCGGAGATTTCCGGCCGGAACGGCGGCGAGGTGCCGAAAACCGCAAAGAAGAGGTAAATGAAGAGGGATACCCTGGCCAAAAAGGAGGGGTGCAAAAAGGCGGGCAGCCCGGCGCCGGCCTGAAGGTCGGCGGTATTGTCGGGAATGGCGTCGTGGTTGTCCAAAACAGCCTCGAATAGGGGCTAAAAGGTTATCTTCTTCCCAGAAGGGTCCGAACCAGGCGTCCGGCGGAAGCCTCTCGGAATTTTTCCCAGAATAGCGTATTCACCGCCCGTTCTCTCAGCGTCAGAGGAGTGAAATCGACGCACAGGACCTCGCAGCCGAACATGACGCTTTTTTTTCGTTGGGCGCCCGGATGGCGCTTCTCCAAGGCCCTGCGATATCGGTCTGCATAACCGGTGTCATTGGTAAAGAAGAGCTTGTTTCCTCCGATCAGAAAGGGATGGATTTTCGATCCGGTTGTGTCATTCATATACTGGTTGGCCCCGACCGAAACGCTCGGCCATTGCTCGTTAAAGTAATCATCCAGGATAATGACGCCGCCTTCGGTCAGTACATCGGCGGCAAGGGCAAGGTCCCGGCGGGTGATTTCGCTGGTATGCCCGCCGTCCACCGAAAATAGCCTCACTTTTCCGCCTGCGGCATTGATCAGATCGCCGGGTCCGAGCGTCAGACTGTCGGCCTTGATAATGTTCACCCGATCATTATCGCCGGCGTATGCGGACAGGTTCTTTCGAAAAATAGAAAAATTCCCTCGGCCGGAATCATCCACATTGCCGGATTGTTCATCGAATAAATCGATGGCCACCGACTGCTCATCCGGCCGAAGAAGCAGATGGAGCAGAATGAAGAGTTTGCCGTGATGCACCCCGATTTCGGCAGCATGACCGAAAACCGGCAGGGTGTTCTGAATCTTTCCGACTTCATAAATGAGATCGAGGGCCCCGGGAGTGAGCCACCCGAGGACCTTCCGATGATGTTGTTTTCGATACTGTGCCAGCAGCAGGGAATCCACTGCCGTCTCCGTTTCTTGTTGTGGCTGTGCAACCGTATTCATAAGTATCCCTCATAGTTATATCCCAATACCGCCAGAAAACGCCCCAGATTGGAACCCGCCCTCATCATCCAAAAGAGGCTCTGATCCCGGACCGGCAGGCAGGCGACCGCCAGAAAAAGACTGACGGTTCCGAACCCCAGGGATTTGATCAGCATATGCGCCGATCGTGCCGTTTTCGATCCCGGTCCCAATTCCAGATGACGCCGGGTGTGAATATACCCTCCCCTGAGCCATCTTTTGAATAAATAGGAGAAGGTGGTTCGATCCGGTGGAATCTTCTCATCGATCACCGCTTCTTTACAGGTGACGAATCGAGCGCCCCGTTTCCTGAGCCTTTGAAACAGATGGACGTCTTCCCCGCCTGTAAGGCCGTATTCGGGATCGAACGGTCCCGACAACGACTTCAGCGCCGATGCCTTGATCAAACAGTTCCCGGTGTAGGCGGCCCGGGCCGGGGACCCGGTCTCCGGCATGGGCGGGTAATAGAGTCTTCGGGACCTTACCCAGGACGGGGCCTCTTCATGAAACCGGGGCCGAAGATATCCGAAAACCGCGTCCGCATCATACCGCCGCTGAGCCGAAAGCAGCCGGGCCGCCCAGTCGGATGCTGCGGTTTCATCATCATCGATGAAGAGGATGAAATCGCCGCGGGAAACGGAAACCGCGGCATTTCGGGTGAGGCTGATATTTTTTTCCGGCTGGACCGCATAAATATAGGAATGGGCCGATTTCCGCCGAAAATCCTCCACCAGGGATTCGGCCTGTCTGCGGGCGTCATTTTCGACCACGATCATCTCGAGGCGGACATTCGGCGGCAATTCCTGGGCTTCCAGGCTGTCGAGCAGCTCGAACAACAGACCGAGCCGATCATAGGTGGCGATGCAGATGGAGCAGAGGGTACCGGCATGAACCGTCGGTTCCTTCATATTGAAAATACCCCTTTCTACAGGCGAAGCTGTTTCTTTAGATGTGTAAAATCCCGCGCCCATTTCCGATTCAGACGCACCCGATTCTGTTGAACGCCCCGGCAGAGCACCTCCCGCTCCTTTCCAAACCGCCGGACCGCCTGTTCAATTCCCTGAACCTGGTGGGAAACCAGAAGGGCGCCCTGGTTCAGAAGCCGTCGATTGGTGCCGGTATCCGAGGCGATCGTGGGAATTTCGGCGGCGATCGCCTCCATGACCGCGCACTGCTGGACCATTTCACTCCGGGTCAGGGCAATGACGCCGTAGGCCTCACGGAGGGTTCGGTCGAAATCGGCATCGGATATGAACCCAAGAAACCGGATGCCCTTCTCGGAAGCGAATTCCCGATGGACGTCTTCCATCTTGCGGTAATTGCCGGTCAACCAGAACTGCACGGGGAATCGCCCCTCTCGCAGAATCCTCCGAAACGCCGTCAGCATGGTACGCACCGGTTCATCGGCATTGTAGGAAAGAATGACCAAAAAATACGGCTCCGCCGAAGGCGATTCGGCTTTAGAATGGGCAATCGCCGGAAGACGGTCATTGAGGAGTTGAAAATTCACTTTCGGATACCGCGGCCTTAAGTGCTCCAGAAATTCCCGGTTGTGGACAATGACGGCATTCGACGATTGAAGGGTCCGCAAGAACAGAGGGACCTTGATCCAGAACCGTGAAAAGGTGGTATTATGGGCGTCCACAATCAATTGTTTTCGAAAAAGACGACAATATAAAAAACAGACCATGGG
>JAABSQ010000173.1 GCA_011390315.1 Desulfobacteraceae bacterium | reverse complement strand
AACCGGCCGATGTTTTCATAGGCCCCGATGGCGATGGCGGCCGACAGGGTGTGAAGCACCAGCTGCCGATGGCTGAAATGAACCCCCTTGGGATCGCCGGTGGTGCCGGTGGTATAAAAGGTCGTCGCTTTTGTATTTTCATCCAGGTCCGGAAAATCATAATCCATTTCGGCGGCGGCCAGCATCTCCTCGTAGGTATCGTCGAACCGGGCCTCGGTTTTGGGCGGGGACCCGTCTTCAGCGATGACCACCACCGCCTTCACGGTCTCCAGCTTGGATTGAAGCCCTTCCAGGATGGGCAGAAAATCGGAGTTGATGATAATGACGGCGGCTTCGGCATGGTTGAGGGTATACAGGATCTGTTCGGCCGACAGCCGCCAGTTGACCGTCTGAAGCACCGCCCCCATCATGGGTACCGCGAAAAAGGCCTCCAGATACCGGTGGGAGTCGTAGTCGAAGACCGCCACCACGTCGCCGTGTCCGATCCCCTTGGCGGCCAGGCCGTCGGCCAGCCGGTGAATGCGCCGGTTCAGGTCCCGGTATGTATAACGCATCTTGTCCCGATAGACGATCTCCTGCTCGGGCGCATAGACCAGGGGCGTATTCAGAAGCTTTTTGATGATCAACGGATACTCGTAATTCTCTCCGGGTCGATAGGTCTTCTCTGCCATTCTGTCTCCTCCCTTTCTGCTCTGATGTTGAATCGAATCCGACCAAAACCACTTTCGAACATCCTTGTATACCTATTTACCCGCTACCGGCAGGCATCCGTACCTTCTTCCGGGAGCGTTTCCGGGATTCTGCTCGCGGGTGATGCTTTCTCTAATCGGACGACCCGGGCTCCCGGTTCAGGTCAAACGGTTTATTCTGCTGGCGCAACTGGCGGCGGCTGATCTTGCCCACGCTGGTCCGGGGAATGGCGTCGACGATGGCGATCCGCTCGGGCACGCCATGTTTGGGCAAAACCCCCTTCCGCACATATTCTTTACAGAAACGCCGAATCGTCTCCTCGTCGACCTTCCCCTCGAACCCCGGCTTGAGGACCACCAGGGCCAGCGGTTTTTCTCCGTACTTCTCATCCGGCACCCGGGTCACCGCCGCCTCCCCGACCGCTTCATGTTCGCAGATGATATCCTCCAGTTCCATACTGGGGATCCACTCCCCGCCGGTCTTGATGGCATCCTCGGTTCGATCGGTGAGGTGCAGGTATTCCTCTTCGTCGATGTAGCCGATATCCCCGGTATGAAGCCAGCCGCCCCGCCACAGCTTTTCGCTCTCCTCCGGGTTGCCGGTATAGCCCCGGGTCAGCCAGGGAGCCCGAACCACTACCTCCCCGATGCTCTTTCCGTCATGGGGCAGCGGATCACCCAGGACATCCACCACCTCGAGATGGACCAGGGGGGCCGGCAGCCCGGTGCGGGTCCGCACATCCGCCTGCCGGGCCAGGGACCAGTCGGCCATATGCGGTTTCAGGGCCGCGGCTGTCAGCATGGGACCGGTCTCGGCCATGCCGTAGACCGAACAGATGTTGATTCCCAGCTCCAGGGCCGACCGGCACAGGTCCGGCGACAGCGGGGCGCCCCCCACAATCACCTTCCAGCCCGAGAGATCCACCTCCTTGATCCTGGGGCAGTTGATCAGGGTATGGATGAGCGACGGGTCGCAGTGGGAAAAGGTGACCCCTTCAGCCTGAACCAGGTCCAGAATGGTTTCCGGATCACTTCTGCCCGGATAGACCTGCTTGGCCCCGAGATGGGTGAAGAGATGAACCAAACCCCAGGCATTGACATGGAACATGGGGGTCAGGGGCATGTAGACATCCCCTGAATCGGCCATGGGCTGAAATCGGTAAGCGCACAGACAGGCCAGAATACTGTAGGTATGCATCACCAGCTGCCGATGGCTGAAGCAGACCCCTTTGGGCGCCCTGCCGGAGCCGACCGCATAAAAGGTGGCGGCCACCGCGTCTTCGGAAAAATCTTCGAACCGAAAATCCGCCGGGCTGTCGGCGAGCAGGTCTTCATACGTACCCACCACCTCCAGTGAGGTCGTCGCGGTCTCGGCTTCACCGTCGATGAGGATGATTTTTTTGAGATGCGTCAACCGATCCTGTATGGATTCGAGCAACGCCAGAAACTCGATATTGGCGATGATCACCGCGCTTTCGGCATGATTCAGGGTATAAACCAGGCTCTCGGGGGAACGCCGGATATTGACGGTATGAATGACGCTTCCCATCATGGGAATCGCAAAAAAGCTCTCCAGATACCGGTGGCTGTCGTATTCCATGACCGCCACCGTCTCCCCCTGCTTCACGCCGGCCCGGTCGAGCACATGGGCCAGGCGGCAGATCCGGCGATACAGGGTCCGGTAGTCGTATCGGCTCTTGTCTTGAAAAATGATCTCCCGGTCCGGAGAATAGACCCGGGGCGTTTTCAAGAGATTCTTGATCAACAGTGGATATCCATAAGCCGACGGGGTGGATTCAATCAGTCTGACACTCATATGGCCTCCTTCATTGCGGGGCATCGGCGGAATATGCTCCCGAAGGATTGAATCGAGCGACCGATTCCGCTCGATGGAAAACAGGTTATGACAGGGTGAATAATCGGGTTTTTATATCATGGTCCCTATTCAATTCCAAGAGATTCTTTTGGGGGAACCGGATTGAAATCTCTCCTTTCCGCTTGACAAACCCCCTTTTTCCGAATAAGAATGACCTCTTATTTTACAAACAGAGACAAGCGGATGCATGTCGTTGCAAATAGCCGACACCGTATAGGACAGAACCACGCAACTCATTGAAAACCGATTGAAAGGAGAAGTGAAATGGCGCTCGTACCCCCACATGGCGGAAAAGGGCTGGTCTGCTGCCTGTTAGAAGGCGATGAACTGAAACAAGAACAGAAGAAGGCCGAAGGACTCAAGAAGATCGAGATTTCTCCCCGAGGCAAGGGCGACCTGATCATGATGGGGATCGGCGGCTTCAGCCCGCTGGACGGCTTCATGACCAAGGCGGACTGGGAGAGCGTCTGCTCAAAATACCTGCTGGCCGACGGCACCTTCTGGCCGGTTCCGGTGACCCTCGACACCGATGACGAGGATGTCAAAACAGGCGACGAGATCGCCCTGGTGAGCGAGGGTGAAACCTACGCCACCATGAAGGTCACCGAAAAATTCGAGATGACCGAAGAAAACAAGAAGTGGGAATGTGAAATGGTCTACAAAGGCCAGGGCGAAGATTCCCAGGGCGACTTCATGAAAGTGGCCCTCGAGGACCATCCCGGTGTTCAGATGGTCATGAACCAGGGCAAATACAACCTGGCCGGCCCGGTCAAGGTCCTTTCCGAAGGCGACTATCCCACCCGGTACGCCGGCATCTATCAGCGTCCGTCCGAGTCCCGCAAGATCTTCGAAGACCGCGGCTGGTCCGATGTGGCCGCCCTTCAGCTGAGAAACCCGATGCACCGGTCCCATGAGTATCTGGCCAAAATCGCGGTGGAAGTCTGTGACGGCGTCTTCATCCACTCCCTGGTCGGCAACCTGAAGCCCGGCGACATTCCGGCCTCCGTTCGGGTCCGCTGCATCGACGTGCTGGTCAAGAACTATTTCGTGGAAGACAAGGTCGTCCAGGGCGGATATCCGCTGGATATGCGCTACGCCGGTCCGCGTGAGGGACTCCTTCACGCCACCTTCCGCCAGAACTACGGATGCTCCAAGATGATCATCGGCCGCGACCACGCGGGCGTGGGCGATTTCTACGGCATGTTCGAGGCCCAGACCATCTTCGACGAAATTCCCAAACCGGAAGATCCGGGCAAGGCCCTGATCTGCGAACCGCTCAAGATCGACTGGACCTTCTACTGCCAAAAGTGCGACGGCATGGCATCCCTGAGGACCTGCCCCCACGGCAAAGACGACCGGGTGCTGCTGTCCGGCACCATGCTCCGCAAGGGTCTCTCCGAAGGCACCGATATTCCGGATCACTTCGGCCGCGACGAAGTCCTCGACATCCTTCGGGAGTACTACTCCGGTCTGACCGAGAAGGTCGCCATCAAGACCCACAAGGCGGCGGAAGGCAACTAAACCGGCTTTTTCCACCGACCTGATTTAAAACACATCGGGGGCGCTCTGTTTCAGGGAGCGCCCCCTTTTTTATTGGACCAGGATGGGTTATATTGACGACATGAGTTGCTACGCCAAAACATACGACGTCATCGTGGTGGGCGCCGGCCATGCCGGATGCGAAGCGGCCCTGGCCGGGGCCCGCATGGGGTGTCGGGTGCTGCTTCTGGCCATCGATCTCGACAAGGTGGCGGCCATGCCCTGCAGCCCCTCCATCGGCGGCATGGCCAAGGGCCAGCTGGTCAAGGAGATCGACGCTCTGGGCGGGGAAATGGCCAAAGTGACCGACCGCACCGCCATCAGCTACAAGGTGCTCAACACCAAAAAAGGCCCGGCGGTCCACTCCTCCCGAACCCAGAACGACAAGTCCCGGTACCATGTCGCCATGAAGGCGGCGGTGGAGCGCCAATCCGGACTCGACCTCAAACAGGGCCTGGTGGCCCGGTTGGCGGTGGAAGACGGCCGCATCGCCGGGGTGGAAGACCAGACCGGGTTCGGCTACCGGGCCCCGGCCGTGGTCCTGGCCACCGGCACCTTTCTGTCGGGCCTGGTCCATATCGGCCACCGGGCGATTCAGGCGGGCCGGGCCGGGGAATTCGCGGCCTATGATCTGCCGGCCCATCTGCGGGAGCTGGGCTTCGAGCTGGGCCGGATGAAGACCGGCACCCCGCCCCGGCTCCACCGGGCCTCCATCGATTTTTCCCGGTTCGAGGCCCAGGACCCGATGCCCGCGCCCGTCACCCCGTTTTCGGTCTTCACCCGGGAGATTCCCCTGCCCCAGGTGTCCAGCTTCATGGGCCACACCAACGACCGGTGCCACCGAATCATTCGGGAAAACCTGAACCATTCGGCCCTCTACGGCGGGGTGGTCAAAGGGGTGTCGGCCCGGTACTGCCCTTCTTTCGAAGACAAGGTGGTCAAGTTCCCCGACCGGGAGCGTCACCATGTGATTCTGGAACCCGAGGGGCTCGATACCGACGAGGTCTATGCCAGCGGTCTGGGCAACAGCCTGCCGCTGGAGATTCAGGTTCAGCTGGTCCGGGCCGTGGCGGGGCTGGAGGAAGCCGAAATCATGCGGCCCGCCTATGCCATCGAATACGATTACGTCAACCCGGTCCAGCTCAAACCCACCCTGGAAACCAAAAAGATTCGAGGGCTCTACCTGGCCGGGCAGATCAACGGCACCTCCGGCTATGAAGAGGCCGCGGCCCAGGGGATGTGGGCCGGAATCAACGCCGCCTGCCGGGTCCAGGACCGGCCCCCGTTCATCCTCGACCGGTCCCAGGCATATATGGGGGTGATGATCGACGACCTGGTCACCAAAGGCACCCGGGAGCCGTACCGAATGTTCACCTCCCGGGCCGAGTACCGGCTCATGCTTCGGGAGGACAACGCCGACCTGCGGCTGATGGAGATCGGCCACGGCCTGGGGCTGATCGACGCCGATGCGGTAAAAGAGATGCGAAAGCGAAAACAGGCGATCGCCGCCGAAATCGACCGGATTCGAGGGATCGTGATCAAACCGATCGACGAGATCAATGCCTATTTAGCCGAACGCTCCTCCCCGGCCATCGACAACGGCACTCATCTGGATCAACTTCTCAAGCGGGCCCAGCTCGACTACGACGCGGTGGATCGGCTGGCGCCGCCCGAGACCCCGGTCTCTCCCGGAATCGCCCGCCAGGTGGAGATCGAAATCAAGTACGAGGGCTATATCCAGCGGCAGCTGCGGGAGATCGAACGGTTCAAGAACCTGGAGAAGACCCGCATTCCCGACAGCTTCGACTATGTCTCGGTCCACGGGCTCTCCAATGAACTCCGGGAGAAGCTCTCGGCGATTCGACCCGCATCCCTGGGCCAGGCATCCCGAATCGACGGCATGACCCCGTCGGCCATCACCGCGCTGATGATCAATCTCAAGGCGGCGGACCGATGCCTGTAGAACGGCGCCGTCCCGAAACGGCGGCTTTGCCGGCCTTTCCATCTGAACCCGAATCCACAACCGTCTCGGAGGAACCGATATGAGCGACCCTATCGCATCCGTCATCATGGCCGCCGGTCGCGGCAGCCGCATGAAAGGGTATGACGGCAACAAAACCCTGCTCCCCCTGGTCCCGGGGCCCTCCCCGTTCGAGGGAAGCCGCCCCATCCTGGTCCACATTCTCGACACCCTGCCCGAGGGCCCCAAAGCCCTGATCGTCCATTTCTGCGAAGAAGCGGTCATGGACGCCACCCGGGGGCTCGGGGTGCGCTACTGTCGGCAGCCGGAGCTCAACGGCACCGGCGGGGCCCTGCTGGCGGCCCGGGGGTTTCTGGAGGAGACCGACTGCGACCGGGTCCTGATCACCATGGGGGATGTTCCCTTTGTGCGGGCCGCGACCTTTCAGCGCCTGATTCAACAGCTGGATGACCATCCGCTGGTGGCCCTGGGATTCAAGCCCGCGGACAAGAAGAAATACGGGGTCCTGGAGGTGGACGGCGACCGGGTCGACCGGATCACCGAATGGAAATACTGGCGGGATTATTCGACCGAACGGCAGGCCGCCCTCACCCTCTGCAATGCCGGAATCTATGCGGCCCGCCGGGAAATCCTGCTCAAATACCTCTCCATCCTGGAATCCCGACCCCAGATCGTCAACAAAGACCGGGACGGACAAATGGTCCCCATTCAGGAATACTTCATCA
>JAABSQ010000172.1 GCA_011390315.1 Desulfobacteraceae bacterium | reverse complement strand
TTTTCGAGTGAGAGGGAAAACGCTGTGGATGGTGTTGGCCACCTTTCCCAGCCGGGTCTGATAAAAGAAAAGCTGCCCCTTGATCGGTTCCCCCCTTCGCATACACTTGAGAATCATGCTGTTCTCATCGGTGAGGTGGTAGAGCTCCGTGATCGTCTTGCCCAGGGCATATTCCGGGGCGATGTCGTCGATCTGAGCCTGCTTTTGATTGTAGTAGATGATCCGGCCCTTGCGATCGGCGATGATGATCCCCTCATCCAGCTCGGCGAGGACCGACATGACATCCACGTCGGTCAGGTCGAGTCGGTAGAGAAGGCCTGAATCGGATTCCGCCAATTGGATCGTTCTTTCCTTTACTTCAATTGAGAAACGATATATTCCCCCACTTTTTCAGCGGACCGGCCGAAGAGTTCGGCGGTTTCGATCAGTTCCAGATGACGGTCCTCCCAGGGGAGGCTGTTTTCATGGACATTGTTTTTGATCTTTTCGTATTTACCGCCCAGGGCCTTGACCTTGTCCGGGAGCGGAATCTCCGATTTAAAGGAGATGTGCAGAAGCATCAGGTTTTCGATCATGTTGGTGGTGGACAGGGTGTCCGACACCAGGGGGACCACCAGAATGGACCGGTCATCCTTTCGGCCCTTTCCGATATAGACATTGCCTTCGGCCACGATGGTCCGCTTGGAACCCTTCAACCGATTGTCCCGGTCCACCCGGGACGGGATGGAGGAGGAGGTGCCTTCCCGGGCGACCACCTCGATGGTGGTCTCCTCCGTGGGTTCGCCCAGAAGCGTCAGGCCCCGAATCCGGTACAGGGTGAGCCCTTGTACTTTCGAGATGATCTTCTGAAGATTTTTCAGGACCAGGACATTGGAGGTGGTGAGCTGGGAAATCTTGAACTGATGGGCGGCCAAAATATCGAAAAGGATGCCCTCGATCCGTTCGCTGATTCGGCTGGTCCCCACCGTGACGGTCTTGGCCTGGTGCTTGATGGCGTCCACCGGCCGGGCCATGCTGTTGATCGATTCCCCCACACACTCGAACAGGGTGTCGAGAATGTTCCGGGCGGTGCCCTTGATGCCGAAATCAAGCTCGAAATCGGTGACCGGCAGTTTTCCGGCCAGATACTTGAGCAGCAGAGGCAGGTCCGCCGAAGTGTTGATGCCCATGGTGGAGGGCAGGCTCTGTTCGAGCCGCTTTTTGCGGAAGGTGGTGTAGAACCGGGCCATCTTTTCCCGAAAGCTCTTTTCCAGGATCAGTTCATAGATATCCAGCCCTTCCCGGGCGTGGTCGTCGATGGCGTTCTGGACCTCTTCCCGGAAAGTAAACAGGAACCGGGAGCCGTCGTTGATGGCCAGGGCTGCGTAATAGCCCCAGATATGGCCCACCAGAGTATTGACGATGGGGGCCAGGTGTTCGCTCACCGCCGGTACGTGAAAGACCTCGTCGGCATAGGGCTCGAATCGGTGTTCCCCTTCGTCGGTGATGACGATGGGGATCGCCTTGTGGGCTTTGAAAATGGCGGTGTCTTTGATGATGTCGCCCAGGACCGTGCCCCGGGTGCCGGCCGCGCAGACGATAATCAGGGGTTCGGAGGAGAGATCGATATGTTTTTTGTCCTCGACATAGTCGGAGGAAATGGTTTTATAACAGAGTTCGGAGAGTTTGATCCGGATCTCGTCCGCCGAGGTCTTGTTGGGCCCGCTGCCCACCGCGGCCCAGTAAGTGCGGGTGACGGCGGTGCGCCGGGCGCAGTTTTCGATTTGGACCTTCATGTGAAGGACCTTTCGCATCTGTTCGGGCAGTTTGAGCAGCTGCCGGATTTCTCGGGTGACGAAGTCGTCGTCGCGCCGGCCCCGGACATGGGCCAGATAGAGGCTGAGCAGCGCGCCGGCCACGATCTGAGAGTAGAAGGCTTTGGTGGAGGCCACCGACATTTCAATGTCCCGGCCGCTGCTGGTGTAGAGCACCCCGTCCACCTTGAAGGTGATATCCGAATCCCGGCGGTTGACGATGGCCAGGGTGTGGGCCCCCCGCTCCCGGACCATGTCCACGGTCCGGTTGGTGTCGGTGGTGGTGCCCGACTGGCTGATGGCGATCACCAGGGTATCCTTCATGCCGTGGCCTTCATCCTGAAGCTTGAATCCGGAGAGCTCCGAGGCCTTGAGGGATTTGATCTGGAGCAAGGGATCGTTCATGTAATGCTCCAGAATATCGGAACAGGCCTGGGCCGCCACCCCGGCGGTTCCCTGGCCTACGAAAAAGATGCGGTGAATATCGCCTTGGCGCAGGACCGTCTTGAGGGATTCGGGAATGACGCTTTCATCCAGGGTGATGGCGTATTGATCTTTCTCCTCGTCCACGATCCGCCATCGATTCTGAAGGGTTTTTTCCACCGACACCGGGGCTTCGGAGATTTCCTTGAGAAAATAATGGGGAAAATTCTGGCGATCGATGTCCCGGGTGGTCAGTTCGGTTTTCTTGACCAGGTCTTCGGTCAGTTCAATGGGGGCGCCGTCGTAGAACATCGCCCGCAGGCCCTCGACGCCGCCGGCCGAATCCTGATTCAGGATCATGACCTGGCCCTGGACCATGCCGTCCTTGCCCTGAATCACTTTTTCCCCGTCCATTTTTATGAATCGGGAGGTTTCCTCGATGAAACCGTAGACCTCGGAGGCGGCCATATAATGGTCTTCGGCCAAACCGATGAAGATGGCCTGGCCGCTGCCTTTCTGGGCCAGAAAGAGTTTGCCCGGAGCCAGATCGGTGTGCATGGAAATGGCGTGGGACCCCTCGAAGTCATTGACCGCCCGGCGAAAGGCTTCTTCCACATCGTCTCCTTCCCGAACATATTTTTCCACCCGCAGGGGGATGATCTTGGTATCGGTGGAAATGTCCGGCGGAATGGGTCCGTTGTCTCGCTCAAATTCTTGTTTGAGTTCCAGGTAGTTGTCGATGTCTCCGTTGAGGCAGACATGAAAGATGCCCCGTTCTCCGTTGACCTTGACCACCTGAGTGGTGTTGTCCACCGGATGACAGTTGGGCTCGCTGATGGCCCCCACCGAGGCCCATCGGGTGTGGGCCAGCACGGTGAAATATCGATAGTCGAAATTGACGGTGGCCTGAAGAATGGTGTCGTTCTTGATCTGGTCCCGAAGAAAAGCCACATTGTCCCCGAGGCTGCCGATTTCGGCGGCGATCTTGTAGGTAAAGGCGACGGCCACCCGGGGGTCCCCGGTATCGCCGGCGGTTTCATTGACCGCGATGCCTTTATTGACCAGGATGTCCCGGGTGGTCCGCTCCTTGAACTGATCCAGGAAATTGGCCTTGTCGAGGGTGTCTAGAAATCCGTCGTATTCGGCCCGGCTTAGAACGAACAGAACGGAAATGCCGGCAGAATCCCGCCCACGGACCTCCAGCCGGTCCAGGCTGTTGAGGACCGCATTGATCCGTTTGAAAATCGCCACCACCGACAGGGGGGCGTGACTGCGATAGAGCAGGTTTTTGATCTTTTCTTCGTTTTCCTGAATTTCTTTGGAAAGACACCAGCCGATGTCTTTGAGTTCCTCGATGCGGCGGGACATGGCATCGACCTCGGCCGGGGCGTAATGACCGATATGGTCGGTCAGGAGTCGGCTCTCGGCGGTGATGAAATCGGAAATCCGGCGGGAGAGTTTCGTGACCGCATCCTGAAGGGATTTATCAGAAAAAATAGTGTAAAAGGGCCCGTCCTGTTTCAGGGAACTTACCCTTTCCCGGAGCGGGTCGAGGACCCCGGGGCCGCCCAGATAATGGGCTTCCAGGGGCAGCCGTTCTTCCCGGCATTTTTCCAGGCCCTTGGCGGTGATTTTCCGGACCAGGTCTTTCAGGTATTGAACATCCACCGGGCCGTTGTTCACCGGCCGCTCTTTGATCGAGACGATTCCTGCAAATCCGCACATGGTTACATCCTCTGATACAGTTGTCTGATTTTTTCCGGGGTCATGATCTGTTTCCAGTCTTTTCCCAGGGCGTTTTCCCAGAGCGGCTCCAGAATCAGGGCCACATCGGTCATTCGGGTGAGTTGCTCCGCCCCCAGGTCCGCGGTCAGGCGGCGGGGAAGACGGATGTCGTGTTTATCCAGCATTCGGCGAAATGCTTCCACTTCTTGAGGATAATACTCCTCCAGGCAGTCGAAGGCCACGCAGTTGGCCAGGCCGTGGTGAAGCCCCAGCACGAAAGAGAGGCCGTAGGAAAGGGCGTGGCAGATCCCCACCTGGGAATAGGCGATGCTCAGGCCGCCGAAATAGGAAGCCATCATGAGCTTGTCGTCGGGGTCTGGCGAATCCTCCAGGAAGACCTCCCGGCACAAATCCAGCGCCTTTTCCGCATAGGCCCGGCTGAAGGCGTTGATAAAGGTGCCTTTCAAAGATTCCACGCAATGGATGTAGCAGTCCATTCCGGTGTAGAACCGCTGGTCCGGCGGCGCCCCCTGAAGCAGTTCCGGGTCGAGAACCACCTGGTCAAAGACGGTGCAGTCGGAGTTGATGCCCAGTTTTTTATCCGGGCCGGTCAGTACCGCGGTTCGGGAGACTTCGGTTCCGGTACCCGAAAGGGTGGGGATGCCGACATGATAGACCGCCTGGTAATGGATCAGATCCCATCCCTGGTAATCGGCGGCCGGTCCCGGATTGGTCAGCAGCAGCGACACCGCCTTGGCCGTGTCCAGGGTGCTTCCGCCTCCGATGCCGATAATGCCGCCGGGAAGCCGATCCGCACTGGACCGAATCCGGGCGACCAGTTGATCGATATCGCCGGTCTTGGGTTCTTCCGTGGTATCGATCCAGAGCAGTCGGTCGTCTTCCTCCACCGGAATCCGATCCGCCGGAGGGCGGTTTTCAAATACCCGGTCGACCAGAAAAACCATAAATGCGGCCGATTCGCTTCGCTTGGGAGCCAGAATCTCATTCAGCCGGTCAAAGCTTCCCCGACCGAACAACACATGAGGAACCGTTTTGATGTTCCGGAACATAATCGCTCCTTCAGCCGCACGGCTGGGGGTGATTCGAAAATGATATCCGATATTCGAAAAAGGTTTACAATAGGGTGAATCCGCAAACCCGGGGGCGGCATTTTCTACCCCTTCAGCACCGTTCTCATTCTTTCGATCCGTTCGGCGATATCCCGGTCGCTCCAGGAGAGTTTGATCAGCATGGAGACGGCACGGCTCATGATATCATCGGATCGCTTCAGCCGAATATTTTGGTAATCGGGGGGATTGGAGATCAGCTCCATGGGCAGCCTGGCCGCGCCTCTCATCTGCTTCAGATGGTCCCATCGACGAAGATAGTGCCAGTTGTTGTCATACCAGTAAAAGCAGCCGTCCACTCCCGCCTCGGAAAGATCCTTTACCGATTTTCGGGCGCTCTCTTCATCGGGAAGAAAAAAGGAGAGGAAGGTGGCCGAATCCCCTTCCGGATCGGGAAGTTCCCGAAACCGAATCCGGGCACAGTCCGAAAGCCCCGTTTTCAGAGCTTTTTTTGCCGCCCGCTGGATTTCAAGAATCCGGTCCAGCTTTCTGAACTGGGCCAGGCCCACAGCGGCATTCAGCTCGCTGATGCGGTGATTGGTTCCCAATATCGAATGTCCTTCAGCCCCCCGGTCGGCGCCGACATGGTCATGGCCGTGGTCCGCATAGGCGTCCGCCCGGGCGTAAAGGGCTTCATCATCGGTAATGACCGCGCCCCCTTCGCCGCAGGTGACGGTCTTGACCGAATCGAAGGAAAAACACCCCATATGGCCGAAGGCGCCCAGGGCTTTTCCGCGATAGGAACCCCCCACCGCCTGGCAGGCGTCTTCGATCAGAACCAGGCTGCGCCGGTCGCACAAAGACCGGATTTCATCGATTCGGGCCATGGCGCCGCACATGTGGACCGGGATGACCGCCCGGGTGCGCGGGGTGATAGCCGCTTCCAGCCCGGCCGGGTCCAGGCAGAGGGTCTCGTCGATGTCGGCGAAGACCGGCACTGCGCCCGCATGGACGACCGCTTCCATAGTGGCCACAAAAGTGAACGGCGGAAGGATGACCTCGTCTCCGGCCCCCACCCCGCAGGCGGCCAGGGCGATGCTCAGGGCCGCGGTACCGCTGCTGCAGAGGAGTGCGCGGGCGGCCCCGGTTCGTCGGGCCAGTTCCCGTTCAAAGGTTCGGGCCTTCCAGCGGCCTTTGCGGGCCGCGTCGAATCCGTAACGAAACAGGATTCCCGTCTCCAGCACGTCTTGAACTTCGCGGCGCTCTTCGTCTCCGAATATTTCAAAACCGGGCATGATTCGACTCCTCCATGAGGCGCAATCTCAGAAAACCTCAGCCCTTTTCATTGTGATCCGGGCAGGTTCCGGCATAGGTTTTTTTAGAGAAAAACTTCTGGAAATAGTGTTCGATCGCCATTCGTCCGTATTGCAGAGACCGCAGGCCGATGAATTTCTCATGGGCCACCACGATCGAGACCACGATCTGTTCGGAACCGGTGTGTTCTTCCGCAAACCCGACGAACCAGTCAAAGCGGCGGCCTTCGTGGGTGCGGCTGTTGATGCTGCCGGTTTTGCCGCCCAGGTTCAAGCGGGAGAGAATCGGGTGGGTGTCGTGCCCCCGAAAGATTTTACGGCCGGTGCCGGATTCGATGGTTTCGGCCATCAGCTTCTTCATCACCGCCGCCGCGTCCCGGGAGAGGGCGCGGTGAAGGATGGCGGGCCGGCAGGTGTAGAGGGTTTCGCCCTTCTCGTTTCGGATTCGGTCCACAATGGTCGGTTCCACCAGGTGGCCGCCGCCGGTGACGATGGCCGACACCATCACGGCGCCGTGCAGGGGCGACAGCGTGGTCTGTCGGTTGAAGCCGCTGGCGATCTCGGCC
>JAABSQ010000171.1 GCA_011390315.1 Desulfobacteraceae bacterium | reverse complement strand
CTCTTCCAATCCCGATTAAAAGGAGGTTGAACATGCCGTCGATCATGACGATCCTGGTTTATGTCGGTCTGGCCCTGTTTGCGTTGATCATTATCGGAATGGTGTTGGCCAAGCTCTACGTCCGGGCCTCCAAAGAGATCTCTTTCGTGCGAACCGGATGGCGGGGACAGAAGGTGATCATGAACGGAGGCGCCTTGGTCTTTCCGGTCTTGAACGAATACATTCCGGTCAATATGAATACCCTGAGGCTGGAAGTCCAGCGCAAAAACGAACAGGCCCTGATCGCCCGGGATCGAATGCGGGTGGATGTGCAGGCCGAGTTCTATGTGCGGGTCAAACCCACCGAAGAATCGATCGCCAATGCGGCCCAAACCCTGGGCCGACGCACCATGGACCCGCAGTCGCTCAAGGAATTGGTGGAGGGCAAATTCGTGGACGCCCTTCGGGCGGTGGCCGCTGAAATGGCGATGGAAGAGCTCCATGAGCAGCGGGTCAACTTTGTTCAAAAGGTCCAGACCGCCGTCAGTGAAGACCTGCTCAAGAATGGCCTGGAACTTGAGTCGGTATCGCTCACCTCTCTGGACCAGACCGACCAGAAGTATTTCAACCCCCAGAACATCTTTGATGCCCGAGGCCTGACCAAACTCACCGAAGAGATCGAAGCCCGCCGGAAACTTCGAAACGATATTGAACGGGATACCGAGGTGGAGATTCAGGAAAAAAACCTCGGAGCAGAACGAAAACAACTGGAAATCTCGAAACAGGAACAATACGCCCGCCTGGACCAGGAGCGGGAGATCGAGGTGCGCCGGGCCGAACAGCAGTCCAACATCGCCATGGAACAGGCGGAAAAAGAACGCCAGTCGAGGGAAGCCCAGATTGCCGCCAAACAACTTATCGACCAGGCCCAGTTGAAGGCCGAACAGGGGGTGGATGAATCCCGCATCGAAAAAGAACGCCTTCTCAAGGAACGGGATATCGCGCGAACCAAATCCATCGAAACCGCCGAGATCGAACGGCAGAAGAGTGTCACTTTAGCGGACCAGGATCGGTCCATCGCCATCGCTGAAAAATCCAAAGAAAATTCCAATGCCCGGGCAGAGGCGGATAAAGCACGGGCATTGGCGGCTCGGGCCGAAGAACAGGTGGAAACCGCCCGAAGAACCGAAATCGCCGAACGGGAAAAGGCCATCGACCTGGTAGAAGCCCGCAAACAGGCGGAGCGGGATGCCATCAGCATCACCATCGCCGCCGAAGCCGAAAAGAAAGCGGCCGCAGACCGGTCCGAAGCGTTGAGGATCTCCGCCGCCGGAGAGGCTGAAAAGGTGAAAATCGCCGCCCGGGCCGCCGCGGATGCCGAAAAGATGAAAGCCGAGGCGGCCCGGGAGCGGTATGCGGCCGAAGCCGAAGGAAAGCGCGCCCTCCATGAGGCCGACAACATTCTATCCCCGGAAATCGTCTCCATGCAGGTCAAAATGGCTATTATCAACAACCTGGAAAACATCATACGGGAAAGCGTCAAACCGATGGGCGCCATCGACAGCATCAAGATCATCCATGCCGATGGGCTCGGGGCAGCCGGAAACAATGGGAACGGCAACGGAAATCGCGGCTATGGAGACGGAAACCTGGCGGATCAGGTGGTCAACAGCGCACTGCGCTACCGCAGCCAAGCGCCTCTGGTGGATACCCTGCTGAAAGAAGTCGGACTGGACGGCGGCGATATCGCCGGCTTGACCAGTGCCCTTCGATTGAATCGATCCGGTGTTCAAACGAAATCCGACTCCGCCGATGGACCGGTCCCGATGGATGATTCCGCCGAGGACGCTTGAAATCCCTGAAAATCCATTGATTCGTCTGTCTATGCATGGTATAATTCCACATTAATTCTCTGATTTTAAATCATATTTCGGCATTTGGGGCGGGACTTTTTCCCTCGATGCCGAAATGCGCGTTTGGCACATACAAAAGTAGGATATTTCTACGGCCCCATTGCTCCCTCGCAACCATTGCTTTATTAGGTGAATTTTACCAAAATAGACCGAATTGATTGTTAGGCGTGCCGGACAGGCATGGGGCTGGCACTTATGGAAAAGTTCCGCCGAATGGAACCGAACCTCACATCCGCATATTGAACGTTATGAAATCCCTTAACCGATTCATTCTCCTTATACTGCTCGGGCTCTGGTGCTCGGGATGCGCCCAGGTTTTCTATGTGGAAAACCCTGAAAAGTCGCCCCGCACAACCCCCGCAAAACGTGTCAAATATTTGAACCATACCGTTAGCCCCGGGGAAACCCTTTCTCAAATCGCGGTTCACTATTACGGAACCTATAAAAAGTTCGATGTGGTCGGTTTTATCCGTCAGTTTAATGATATCCCCGATGTCCGAAACCTGCGGACCGGTGAAGTGATCAAGATTCCTTATATCAAAAGCGAAGGCAAAATTAAGCCGGATTTGGCCAAACTCGACCAGAGCCCGGTGATTTCGCCGAAAAAGCCCTCTGAGGCTCTTCAAACATCGAAAAGCATGGAAACGGCGCCTTCCACCGAACCAACGGCGGATGAACAAAACCTGAACCAGGCTCTGGCCCTGATGAATGCCGGCCGATATTTCGAGGCCATTCCGAAACTGGAGAAAGCCGCCGAAGCAGACCCTTCCAATGCTGAAACCAGAAAACAGTTGTATACCGCCATTTTTCAACAGGCGGTGGAGCGATTTGAGCAGGAGGATTTTTCAGCAGCCCGGGCGGGATTTCAAAAAGTAATGCAATATCGGACCGATTGTCGCGAATGCATGGAATATGCGAAGATTATTTCCGAGAAAGGAAACGCATTTTTGATCGAGGGGATTCGTCTTTTCAACGAAGGTAAGTATTCGGAAGCCGTCTCGGTTCTTAAAAATGCTGTCGCCCTGGCCCCGGCAAACGAGCGGATCACGGAATATCTTTATAAAAGCTATTTTGAACAGGCCCAGGAATATTACCGAAATTTTCAGGCCTCTCGAGACAAGCTCGACTATCTCGCGGCCCAGAGCGCTTTGAAGGATTCTAGAAAATACCGAAAAGACTGCCTAGCCTGCACGGAATATGAAAACATATTCAAACAGAAGCATTACAACAAGGGCATCGAACTCTACACCCAAAAAGAAAGTGAAGGCGTGGATGACGCCATTCGCGAATGGGAGCGGGTCCTGTTCGTCGATCCCGAATACAAAAAAGTAAAAGAGAATATCGAAGAAGCCTCGAATCTACTGCGGAAATTGAGAGATTTAAACAAAAAAGTCGGCCGGGCCGGCACTTACGGAAATTACGGACCCAGCACATGGGACAGCACGACGGTTACATTATCGGCCCCACCCGCTAATTTTGCCAGTTCGATGAAGCCCTCCACCTTCTGGGGCAACGAAATGTCGGATGTGAGCACCTCTCGAATCAGGATATCCTCCACCATGTCGGTCAGGCCGTCCGAGCAGAGCAGATAAAGGTCTCCCGGCTGGGTCTTCCCCTTGATCAGGTCCAGGGACAGATTTTTTTCGATCCCCACAGCCCGAAGGATCACATTCCGGTGGGAATGGGTCCGAGCCTCGTCCGAGGAGATCAGCCCCTGGTCCACCATGTTCTGGACCAGCGAGTGGTCGTGGGTCAGCTGCTTCAGTTCGCCGTTTCGAAACCGGTAGGTTCGGCTGTCTCCCATGTGCCCCAACACAAATCCGCCGTCGAAAAAAGCCATCAGTTCGGCGGTACACCCCATGCCCTCATGTTTCGGCTTTTCCTTGACATGCTCCAGAATCCGTTTATTGGCCAAACTGAAGGCTTTCTGAACCCGGCCGGGCAAATCCTGGACGGAAGCGGCATCGGATTCTGAAAAAACCTCCAGCGCGGCTTCGGCAAAAAAACGGCTGGCCAGTTCTCCGGCCGCGGCCCCGCCCATTCCGTCCGCCACCAGGCAGAAATCGAGTTCGGGCCTGACCACAAAGGTGTCTTCATTGTTTGTACGCTTGAGCCCGACATCCGTCCGACCTGATAATGCGATTTTCGCCATCTTAGTTGACAATCTTTCGGTAAATGAAGAAGTTTTAATCGCTCCGGCAGCGAAACCTAATCGGTAACCTAACGGAAAAGAAGGTGAAGATCAATCAAATTTTACCCTGAACCTCCCGAAATGGGAAACCATTATTTTCTTGACAATACAGGTGAGTTTTAATTTATAATCAATAAATTGGTAATCAACCGCCGGCCCGGGAATCGGCCGGCCCATTCACCCTCGTCACAGGCTCACACAGGTAATTTTAAAAAATGCCCCAAGCCCCCAACATCGTGGTTCAGCTAATTCATATTCAGGGTCCGCTCAAAGGGGAAATCCAGGAATTTTCAGATCCTGAAATCACCATCGGGCGCCATCCCTCCTGTCATCTTCAATTCCCCAAAGATCTGGCGATTATTTCGAGGAATCACGCACGAATCGTTCGCGAAGGAAACCGACACAAGCTGATCGATGAAAGCACCAACGGTACCTTTGTGAATGGGAAGCCGATCACCGAAGTCTACCTGAAATCCGGAGATGTGTTGACGTTTGCCGAGGAAGGCGGCCCAAAGGTCAGCTTTGTGACCGAAATGAAACAAGCAGAGCCCGCGCCGCCTCCCAGACCGGCTCCACCGCGCCCCATTGAGACCCCGCCGACTCCGAATCACCAAGAAGAAGAACAAAAACGGCCGGAACCGACTCCGCCTCCAATAAAAAAGAGACCGAAACCCACTCCCGAGCCAATAAAGTCAGAAGAGCGTAAACTCGTAAAGGATTCTGTTCAGGAAACGCCCCCACCGGCGGATATCCCCATCGAGCGGGTCAAGATGCCTCTGGCCATTCAATACGGTCCCACCCTTCGGGCCTATAAAGAACTTCCCATCACCATCGGCAGAAAACCGGATTGTGATTTCACCCTGGAGCACCCGGCCATTCTGGATCGCCACGCACAAATTTTTTTCAGCGGCGACAGCTACGGCATCAAGGATTTGACCGGAAAGGCAATGATTACGGTCAACAGTCAGCCCATCAACCTGCACACATTCTTATCCGGCGGGGATCGAATTCACCTGAGCCCCCGGGGACCCAAATTCCAGTTTATGGCCGGCGGACGCCTGGCGGAGGTGGAAGAGGAGTCTCCTTCTTCGAATGAGGCGCCGGAAAGCCAGCAATCGGAAGGCCCCCCCGAACCGGAGGCGGCGGATAAAAAGAAATCGATGTTCAATAAACTTTTTCAACGATAAGCTCCCGCGCCGCTCCCTTGGCGGCATTCAACCCCGCTACCGGATCGGCGGCGGAAAGGGTTCGATGGGCGGCATTCACCACTGCGCCGGTTTCCACCTCCACCAGACGCAGGTCCAGCCGCATCATGTCGCCCACCACCAGATAACCGCCGAAGACCATCTGCTGAGCCCCGACGAGCTGCCCTAATTTTAGTCGCGTTTCATCGTCCGCCAGGGCCGATGACCCGAGTTGAAGCTCTTCCAGAACACGTATCAGTTTCTCCCGCTCAACCACGGCGTAATCGCCCGATTCCTGAAATACCTGAATAACGCCCGAAGACAGCAGTTCCCCCCAATCCATGGCCAGGGGTCTATCGGGACTCATGTTTTCCATATCCCATACCGCCACACTGCGAGGTCCCGGCGGTCGGGCCGGTTCCGAAACCGGTCCGGCGGACGGCGCCGCACATCCTGCAAGCACACAAATCCATATCCACAGCAGGAAGTGTTTTGGGATTATCCCGGCGCTGTTCATCCCGAAGTTCACCGTAAAGCCACCGAATCTTCGACTTTTTCCTGGATCTTGTCATCCCGCTTCGGCTTTCGATCCTGCTTCTGAATCCGGGCATAGGAAAAATCGGGTTCCACTTTAACCACCTCGATTCGAGCGATCGGCTCCGGAGATCCCTTCAGGGTCTTGCCTTTATAAACGATCGTTTTTCCCTCCCCCAAAACCTCGAACTGGGTGCCCAGGACCACCCCCTGTCGGGAGCCAAGATTGATCATCACCTGATCCCCTTCGTTCTGGACCACATACCCGCGCAAGGGATATTTTTCGATGATGGTCCGAAGGAGTTCCCGGTTGAGCTGGTTCAATTCCTGCTCCATGGAGGCCTGTTCGGAAATCTGCCGGGTCACCACCTTGGGAATGGCAGACGTCTCCGTATCGATCAACCGCATATTCAAAAGCGTTCCGTTCGGAACAAAAAACAAGGTTCCGGTGCCCAGCAGTTTGGCCGCCAGCACTCTCCCCAATTCAAGGGCGGTTTCAGGATCGGCCAGATCCGAGCTGCCGAGATTGAGTTCCTCCAGAAGCCGCTCAATCAAAACCCTTTCCACCACCTGAACCCGGCCCGAGGCATTGAGGCGGTCGGCCAATTGAATCGCCATCACAGAAGAATACCCGTCCCGTTCGGACAGCCCGCCTTTTTCCTGAAAATCGATGAAGGTCAGAATCATGGG
>JAABSQ010000170.1 GCA_011390315.1 Desulfobacteraceae bacterium | reverse complement strand
TATCGGCATTCTTGTCCTTGGTTTTCTGCTGTTCCCCAAACCGTGCGGCCAGTTCTTTGACCAGGCGATCGATCCGCTCCCCTTTTTTGCTGTCCTGTTTCAGCGCCAGCATTTCCTGGGCCTGTTTGGCCAAAGCCGCCGCAAAAACGTCATTTTTGTCCAGAGCCAGGGCGCCTCGGTAAGAGTCCAATGCCTTTCCCCAATCCCCTTCCTTTTCATAGGTGACGCCCTTGTTGGCGGTGGCCTCGATAAAATACGGGTCGATATCGATCGCCTGTTCATAGAGGCTGCGGGCCGCGGAATAATCCCCGGCATCGGCAAGGGCCCGGCCGGCGATATTTCGTGCTTCGGCTTTTTGCGTGAGCGACCCCTCGTCTTTTGTGGCCGCCTTTTTATATTCTGCGATTGCTTCGGCTTTTTTATTTTGGGAAAATTTTATATTGCCCTTGACTATGTAGGC
>JAABSQ010000169.1 GCA_011390315.1 Desulfobacteraceae bacterium | reverse complement strand
CGGAATTTTGGCTGAGGCCAGAAGCCGGCGCAACCGGCCGGTTTCCCGGGTGGGAATCTGCTTTTGACCATTATGGATATACCAGTAGAAGAGCCGTTCCAGGGCGGTTTCGACCAGGGTCCGGTCTTCGGAAAGAAGGGCCAGCAACGAAAGAATGCGACGGCGGTTGTGGTCCAGCTCCTGGTTCAGGGCCCGCACCAGGTGGGCGGACCGGTTGTCCGGCAGAAAAATCAGAATGCTTTCCAGGATGCGTTCGGCATCCCGGAACTCCACCCCGAGGAGCTTGATGAGATCGTCCCGGTCTCTCGGTTCCACCGTGAACTGCCCCTTGATGAGGGCGTCCAGCACCGCGGTCCGAACCGTCTTGTCGTTGATGGTGAGCGACTCCATCAGGGCGTCCCGGGCCGCCGGCACATCGAACCGGGAGAGAATGTTGGCGGCCCGGCACCGCCGGATTCGGCGTTCCCCGTCATCCTGAAGCATGTTGACGAAGAGATCGGCGGTGTACCGTCCGGTTTTGGTCATGTATCCGCTCTTGCCCATGGGGATGCTGGAAAAGCCCACCGAGTTGATGACGAATCGGGCGAAATCGGCCACCCGGGGACTGCGGTCCCGCTTGAGGGGCTGAAGCCGGTGGACCAGGTCTTCCGGGTTGAGGCAGCCCAGGGCCCAGGTGGCGGTCTCCCGCACCACCGGGTCGGGATCGGCCAGGGAGGAGACGATGGCGTCATGAAATTCCCGGGTAGCGATCTTGCCTACCACGAAGAGGGCGCAGGTCTTGGTCCAGGCCGAGGTCCACTGCTGGGACCGGGCCAGGATCTCCTTGAGCCGCTCATGGCGGCTCATCCGTTTCTGGGGAAAGTGGGCGACCAGCCGGGAATGGCGCTGGGTGGAGGGGATGTCGTCCAGCAAGGGAAAGACGATATTCTTGATGTCGGTGCTGAGAATGTTGTCGAGCATCTCCAGGGCGTTGGCCCGCCGGTCTTTGGAGTTGCTGGCCAGATTGAGCTGGGCCTGAACGATGGAGTTGGTGGGATGGATCATGGCCAGAAGGGAAAAGATCCGTTTTCGGTTTTTCTCCACCTCGCTTTTGAGGGCTCGAATCAGGATTTCCCCTTCCTGGTGTTCCCCGATATCCACCAGCACCGAGAGGGTCCAGGTGGCGTCGGCCACCTCGCCCTGAATCCGCTCGTGAATGGTGTCGATTTCAGCCACTTCCGCCTGGTATTTGCAGGAGACCAGGGCCGACAGCACATGGCTTCGAATGTCCTCCTCGGAAAAATCGATTTTTTTCTTGAGGATGTCGATGGCCCGGGGGCCGCCGATTTTGCCTATGATCCGGACCAGCTTGACCCGGACCTCTCGGGACTGGTCCTCCCGGTCGAAGGCCGTCTCCAGGTCCGGCAGGATGTCGGGTCCGAACCGGGTGACCGCGGACATTGCCACATTGGAGAGATCGGGGACCGAAAAATGCTTCAGCAGCAGGGGGAGCAGCCGCGGGTTTTTCAGCTCTCCCGAGGCGGTGATGGCCGCGGCCCGTACCCGAAGGTCGGGGTCTTCGAGGAGTTTGAGCAGCGGGCGGTAAAAACTGGCGATCCCCACCTCTCCCAGCACCTGGGCCGCCAGCTGTCGCTCCTCGGGGTTTTCCGATTCCAGCAGCAGGTTGAGTTTGGACCCGGCGGAGAGTACGCCGTCGATGCCGCCGTTGCTGAGCAGCCCGGCCATGGCGCCCCGCTTGATCTCCAGATCCATATCCGGGTCCTCCAGATAGGAATAGACCAGATCGAAGGCTTCGGCTTCGGACACGGCGCAGAGGGTCCGCAGAGCGGTGCCCAGCACCCCGGGGTCTTTTTCCTTTTCCAGGTGGCGGGTGATGGGGTCGGTGGCCTCGGACATTCGAATTTCCCCCATCTTTTCCAATACATGACGCCGCACCTCCGGAGAGGGATGGTCCAGCAGTTCGATCATGGAGGTTCCCACCGACTCGTGTTCGATGTCTTCCAGCATGTCGAGGCAGTTGATGACCTCTCCGGGGATTTTGCTTTTGAGCCCGTTTTTGAGCACCTCGATGCTGGATGCGTCGCCCAGGGTGAGGGCCTTTCCGCTGAGCCGCCGTTTGCTCAGGGCCCGGGTCAGTGCGGTGGTGTATTCTTTGCGAAGGAAGAAAGCCAAGACCAGCCATCCGGCCAGAACGGCGCAGATGATGTAGACGATGCCCACCGTTTCAAACGCCAGGTAGGAGGTGAGCACGATCAGAAAGGCCCCGGCCAGGGCGCCGGCCATCGGTTCCACCGTGGTCTCCAGCAGGGTCTGGGCCCGCACCCGCTGAAGGGCCGGAAAGGGCTGATAGAGAATTCGAAAGGAGGGCTCTTCGATGGAGGTGCGGGCTACCTCGTCAAAGGTTTTGGTAATTACCATCACCCAGAAAAAGAGGATCAAGGCCCCGGGCAGGTGAGCGAGAATGGCGATGATCGACCCGGCGGCCACCACCGTGGGTACCGCCAAAAGCCCGAGGCTCAGCCCGTATCGTTCGATCAGGCGGCTGTGGAGAAAAGCGTTGCTGAAAAGATTGATAAACCCGAGCACGGCTATGAAAATACCCAGGAACCGGGCGATCTGGTCTTCGGTCGGATACCGGGTTTCCAGAAGATCGTAAAAAACATAGTCGAGCAGAAAAAACCCGAGGGTGGAAAGGACCGAAACCCCGATGATAAAGCGGAAGTATCGGTTTTTCAGGAGCCCGTCGGCCGGTCCGCCGGCCGCTTCTTCCTCCGCTTCCTCGGGGGCCGATATCCGTTTTGAGAAAGTCCGGGTGATATAGACCAGGACCCCCAGGCAGGCCAGAAGACCCAGGGCCGAAAAGATCAGCAGGCCGGGGGTGGAGACCAGAGGAATCAGCAGCGGCACCGAAAGGCCGCCGATGATGCCGGCCAGAATCTCCCCTACGCCGATCAGGCCGAACAGCCGTTTCCCCTGGCGTACATTGAGCAGCCGGTTGGCCAGGCTCCAGAACTCAAGGGTAATGAGCACGAAGGCCACGTGATACCAGACGACCAGCGGGAGGTAGAGCCGAGGGTCTGCGGCGGTTTTCAATCCGATGTAAAAAACCAGAACCGAGAGGAACAGGATCGAGACCGTCAGAATCAGCAATCGGGCGAAGGGGAGCCGTTCCTCCAGTTTGCCGTAAATCAGACCGCAGGCGGTGGTGATGACGGCGGAAATGATATAGACATAGGGCAGGGTTTCGATGTTGAACTGGGTCAGAAACAGGGCGTAGGAGGCGGTCTCCAGAAAGACCAGGGAAAACCCCATGAAAAAGGAATGGATCAGAAGCAGCAGGGTCGGGGCCCCCTCGCCGGGCCGGATCTTGAACATGACCGAGAGCGTGTTCTGTACGTTCTTCATCATCTCTCCGGGTTTCAGGAGTCGAAAGTTACGGTGCAAACCGAACGCCGGGCGATATTCGAGATAACCCGTTAAAAGGTATACTTAATGATTTTGGGGGGCGTTGACAAGGATTAAATCAGGGGAGAGGGGGGAATCACGGTCTTGGAGGCGGATTCGCCTGATTTTTTCATGCCGAAACGGTGATCACGGCCGATAAATCAGACGAACCCGGGGCCCCGGGGTTAGAGAATCACTTCCCCGGTCCTTTCGGTATGGTATCCGCCCAGGGCTTCCACCCGCCGCTTGAAATCATCGGTCCGGATGGTCTCCAGAAGGATTTGCATGTTTTCCGATTCGAAATAGTCTTCAGGGATGACGAGGTCGTACTGTTCGGTCACCACCGGCACGAATTCGAGATTCAGGGCCTTGGCCGCCGCATAGATGCCCAGGCCCGCGTCGGCGACCCCGCTGACCACCGCCGCCGCCACCATCATATGGGTGAATTCTTCGCTGTCGTAGCCTTGAACGGCGGCGGGGTCGATGCCCAGCTGCCCGAGCCGGTAATCCAGGAGAATCCGGGTGCCGGAGCCGGACTGGCGGTTGATGAACCGGACATCTTTTCCGGCCAAGTCTTCGATACCTTGAATTCCCTTGGGGTTGTTCGGGGCCACGATCAGCCCCTGATCCCGAAACACCAGGTTGACGATGCGAACCGGCAGGTCCTTGAGAAACCGCTTGACATACGAAACATTGTAGGCGCCGTCCTCGGTATCCAGCAGGTGAGACCCGGCCAGGTGGCAGACGCCCCTTCGCAGGGCCATGAGCCCGCCCATGGACCCCACATGGCTGGAGGAGAGGGACAGACGGCCGTGTCGAATCTTGAGCTGATCGGCCAATACATCCAGGGTGTTGTCGTGGCTGCCCACCGCCACCAGGGTGTTTTGAATGGAGGGAAGGGAACTCAGCAGTTCGGCCTCCACGGTTTCATGCTCCTGAAGCCCCTCCACATGGTTGGGCACTCGAATGATGCCGTCGGCTTCCGTGAAGGTGGTGATGCTGCCGGCCCCCCGGGGCAGGGGCGTGGCCACCACCCGGTCGCCCACCCGGCCCAGTTTGACCCGCAGGAATTCCTCCACCCCCAGTTTGGAGGGAATCTTGCGGGTGGTCTCCACCCGAATCTTCTCCCGCTCCGGCTCCGGCCGGCCCAGAAGGCGATAAATCAGGGGCCGGACGAACTGTTCAAAGGCCACGATCATGGAGACCGGATAGCCGGGCATGCCGATCACCGGTTTGCCCGCCACCTTGCCGATGAGAACCGGCTTGCCGGGCATGATGGTCACCCCGTGGACCAGGATTTCGCCCATGGATCCGATCACCTCCTTGGTGAAATCTTCGGATCCGGCCGATGATCCCCCCACCGTGAGGATGATGTCGAAATCGCCGTCCACCGCCTCCTGAACCGCTCGAGCGATGGCTTCCGGATCATCCACCAGGACCTCGTGCCGAACGTACTCCCCGCCGCATTCCTCGGTCATCTTTCCCAGGACATAAGAATTGGAGTCGAGCACCCGGCCCGGCTTCAGGGTTTCCGGCTTCAGGGTCTGCCAGTCCTCCAGTTCGGAGCCGGTGGGCATGACCATGACTTTGGGTCTTTTGCGGACGGGCGCCGAAAAGATGCCGCCGCCGATGAGCGCGCCCACGCACGGGGGCGTCACCAGATGGTTTCGGGGAAAGAGGAGCTCGGTGGCCACGATGTCCTCCCCCATCTTTCGGACATGCTGCCAGGGAAATACCGGGGCCTCGATGGAGACCCGCTCCGCATCGACGACATTGAGGTGCTCCACCATGATCACCGCATCGGTCCCCTCGGGCATCACGTGGCCGGTATTGAGATAGAAGACATCCTTGCCCACGATCAGCTCTTTGGGGCGGCCTTCACTGGCGCCGAAGGTGCGCTCGGCTTTGACCGCCACCCCGTCCATGGCCGCGGCGTGAAAATTGGGGGCTGAAATCCTGGCAAACACCGGTTCGGCCAGGACCCGGCCCACCGCCTCCGGCGGCGGCACGGTTTCGGTTCCGGTCTGCCCGAAGCCGGGAAAGGCGTTTTCCAGGATGGACCGGGCTTCGGCCAGGGTTTTCATCTTGAGGTAGACATTGCGCTTGGTTTTCATCTGATAAATCTCCGATCGAAATAGATCGCCCCTTCATAATCGATTTTAAAAACCGTGAAGACCGGGGATGGGTGAATATGTGAATTTTCCTACAGAGGGATGACCGACACCGGTTCGTCCTTGTCCAGCCCTTCCGTGTCCCGGTCGATTTCGATCAGGCCGTCGGCCTTGACCATGGTGTGGATGAGGCCTGATTTGCCGAGGATCGGCTCGGCGATCAGCCCGCCGGGTTCGTCTTGCTTCAGCCGAACCCGCACATAATCGACCCGCCCCTGAACCGAGGCCAGGTTTCGGCCCAGCCGGGCGGGGATTCGAAAGGCGCGGCGCCGTTCCGGTTCGCGGCCGGCCATATGATACAGGAAAGGCCGGGTGATCATGGTAAAGACGATCATGGCCGAGACCACATGCCCGGGAAGCCCCCATACCGCTTTGGTCCCTACCCGGGCCAGAATGGTGGGTTTGCCGGGACTGATGGAAATTCCGTGAACCCGGATTCTGGAATCGGGGAGGGCCGAGAGCGCTTCGATGGTGAAATCCCGGGCTCCCACGGAGCTGCCGCCGGAAATCAGCACCATATCCGACCGGTCCAAGGCCCGGGTGCAGGCATCCAGAAGGGCCTGGTAATCATCCTTTATGATCCCGAAGATCAGCGGTTCGCCTCCGGACTCCCGAACCAGGCTCGCCAGGGTATAGGTGTTGACATCCCGAATCTGACCGGTCTGCGGGTGTTGATCGATGGGAACCACCTCATCTCCGGTGGAAATGATCCCCACCACCGGCCGTTTATAGACGTTTACGTGTTCACGGCCGAAGGCGGCCAGAAGCCCCGCCTCCTGGGGCCGGATCTTGCTTCCCGGCTTCAGGATGGTGTCGCCCTGGGTGAAATCCTCTCCGATCTCCACCACATGCTGGCCCGGGGCCACGCTTTTGTAGACCTCGATGGCCGACTCATCCAGGGCTTCGGTGTGTTCGATCATGACCACGGCATCGGCCCCTTCGGGGAGCATGCCGCCGGTGGAGATGCGGGCCGCTTCGCCGGGACCCAGCGCAAAATCGGGGGTTTTCCCCATGGAGATTCGGCCGCGAACCGTCATGAATCCGGGGCTGCCTTCGGAGGCGCCGAAGGTGGAAGCGGCTTTGACCGCAAAGCCGTCCATGGTGGTTCGTCGAAAATCGGGAAGGTTGATATCCGAGACGATCGCTTCGGCCAGAATTCGACCGGGGGTGTCCAGAATGGGAATGGTTTCGGTATCCGCAATGGGAAATTCGGACCGATACGCCAGCACCTGGTCTGCATCCATGACTTTGAAGAAAGCTTTCAAGGGATCACCTGTTTCCTGAAAAATGAAGGCGAAATGGAATTAAAAACGATGATAAGAATGTAACCCTCGCTTGTCCACCCCCG
>JAABSQ010000168.1 GCA_011390315.1 Desulfobacteraceae bacterium | reverse complement strand
GTGTGCTCTTCCGATCTTATATGACCGAACTTGAGCATTCTGGAGGACCCCTTGATGGTATGCAGGGCCCGCAGCAGCCGGGTCAGTTCATCCTCGTTCTCCGGGTCTTTTTTGAGCGCCAGAATGGTGGCGTCCACGGCCTCGATGCTTTCGCCGAGCTCATCCAGGTAGTTGTCGATAAAGGCGTCTCTGTTCAGCATTCGGACTCCCTTTCCCGGCGGGAAAGAATGTTTGTAACCGTTGTTCGGGGCTCAACTCAATCGATGAATTCCCGGGACAGCCGATCGATCCATTTTCCGCACATTCGGTGAAAATAGCGGGGGCTGAATTCCTCCAGCAGGAACTGGTATTCGGAACCTCCGCGGGCCAGATAGGCCTCGAGATCCTTCCGGCAGATACGGTATTCCGTTCGGGCCTGGTGCGGAGCAGCGTGCTGGATCAGGGAAGCCGAATAGAACCGGGCCGGCCAGAAGCCGGGATGATGGTTCAGGGCTTTTTGAAAATGGCGCCGGGCTTCCTCGGGTTCCAGACGGTTCATGCACAGATAGCCGCGCAGATAGCAGAGGATTTCATTGGGGGATAACCGCCTTTCCATTTCCGCCAGCAGTGCCGCGGCCTCTTCGGTGCGATTGGCGTTGATTCGAGAAAAGACGTCGAGCAATCCGCAGGCCGCGGAAAACTCGGCATTTTCCGGAATGAAAAACCGATCGTCTTTGGCTTTTTGATTGGCGAATTCGAGCACCGCCGTGAGATTGACCGACCGGGTCCGGACCTCGGGCTCCGAGGGGTTTGGTTTCAGGCCAGGCGGATCGACCCCCGCCGGTTCCCGGGCGGATTCCCGCCGAATGCGGGTCCGCACTGAAGCCGGTTCTTTTTCACCGGTCTTTCTGAAAAAATAGACCCCGTCGACTTCGGTAAGCCGAAGACGGTGATGGGAGAGCAAAGGCATTTCCGCAGCGGAGAGAAAAAGATATCCCCCGGGCGCCAGAACCGAGGCGATCTTATCGAGGATTTTCCCCCGAACCGGCAGGTCCATATAGATCAAGGTATTGCGAAAAAAAACCACAGAAAAGTTCCCGGGAAGTTCTGAAAACGAATCGGCGAAGAGGTTGAGCCTTCGAATGCGCAGCCGCTCCCGAAGCCGGGCATCGAGCCGATGACCGCGATCATGGGCCGTGAGGTAGGATTTCAGAAGCGGGTGGTATCCGCTTCCATCCCGGCGAAAGGCATTGCCGGAATAGATGCCGTTGTCAAAAATCTTCAAGGAGCAGGGATTGATATCGGTGGCCCAGACCGTGAATCCGGCCTCTTTTCCCTGTTTGCCCCAGAACCGTTCCGCAAGCACCGCCAAAGAAACCGCCTCTTCACCGGTGGCGCAGGAGGCGCTCCAGATCAGCGGATGAGGTCTCCCTTTCCGGCAAAGTTCCGGAAAAATCCGGTTTTCCAGAAGCTGGAAATGGCGTTCTTCACGAAAAAAATAGGTTTCATTGATGGTCACCGCATCCAGAAGACGCTCGAATTCATCGGTATCTTCCCGGGCACGGTCGAGATAATGCTCCGGGGAGGCGCCCAGGCATTCGCACCGTTCTCGAATGAAATCCCGAACCGTCCGGTAGTTGGACTCGGGCAGGCGGATACCGGTGTCCCGGCGAACCGCCTCGATGACCTTGTCGAAATGGTGATCCATCATAGATCTGTTTTTCCGCCTCCTCTGAAAACGGCCCCGGCTTTCAGACGATGTGCTTGACCCCCGCCAATTGGAGAAGATGTTCCGGAATTTTATCCAGCGGAAGAATCCGGGTGGCGGCGCCCCGTTCAATAGCCGCTTTGGGCATGCCGAAAATGGCCGAGGAGGCCTCGTCCTGCACCAGGGTGACCCCCTGTCGGGACACGATGGCGGCGCACCCGTCGGCTCCGTCTTTTCCCATTCCGGTCAAGAGTACGCCGATCAGCCGATCCCCGTAACTCTCGGCCGCCGAACTGAAGAGGGCGTCCACACTCGGTTTCTGGTTCAGGACCTTGGGCCCGTTGTTCAGGACCAGGCGGTCCCCCCGGACGATCAGGTGGTGGTCCACCGGTGCAATGCAGACCACCCCCGGATGAACCGGCTCCTCCGTTTCGGCCAGCCGGACCGTCAAAGGAGTGAAATCGTTCAGCCATCGTGCATATCCCTGGTCAAACCCGGCCTCCATGTGTTGAACCAGGGCGATGCCCAGGGGAAAATTGGCCGGCAGATGCTGAAGCACCGCTTTTACGGCCAGGGGTCCTCCGGTTGAAGCGCCCATGACCAGCAGTTTATAGCCCCGCCGGCCGGGACCCGACACAGCCGACCCTTCCGGGGTGGGCCCGGAAAGCACCTTGGCGGCGGCCGCCGCCCGAATCCGCCGGAAAAAGCCTTCCTGAAAGGCCGGTTCATTGAACTGGTCCATATCCGGTTTTTTGATCACCTCCACGGCCCCGCTTTTCAGGGCTTCATACCCGGTTCCGGCGTCCAGTTCGTTGGAAAAGATCAGAATCGGGGTGGGCTTCTCCGCCATGATCCGGCGGGTGGCGGCCAGACCGTCCATGACCGGCATCTGAATATCCATGATGATCAGGTCCGGTTCCAGGCTTCGGTTCAGGGTCAGGGCCTGCATTCCGTTGGCGCCTTCGGCCGCCACCGTCAATCCGTCTTCCATCGCCAGCATCCCCTTGAGGATGCTTCGAATCAGGGCCGAATCATCGACAATCAGAATTCTCATCTATTCTCCGTCTTCCCTTCTCATATCTCCAGCCGCCTTTCGAAAGGCGTTCATCCAGATCCGTCCCAGATCCAAAAACCAGTGGCATTCCCCCTCGCCCGGGAACCGGCAGCCTAGAAGTCCCCGGCCCCGAAGGGGGCCCCGCAGGCTCGGGGAAAACAGCCGGATTTCCCGGAGTGGAATCGATTCGGCCTCCCCGTGCCGTCCCATCGCCACCGCCACCCGGGTTTCGGAGACTCGGTCTTCAAGTCTGCGCCCCGGGGTATCCTCAAGCGTAGATCGGTCCGCCGGGGAAAACCCGGAAACCGGCAGAATGAGAGCCACCCCGCCCGGTCGACCCGGTTCTTCGGACCCGGTTTTATCCACCGGCCCGATTGCTTCAAGAAATCGTGCCAGATCATAGGTGATCAGAGACTCTCCGCCGAAGGAAATATCGGCGGAAAACCCTTTTCCAAAGCCGTCATTCCGGGATTGTCTGCCCGGTTCCAGAAAAAGGCTGGTCTCCACCGAATTCCGGTTGATGAAAAACGTCACGCCGGGATACCGAAAGACCAGAAAAGGATGGAATTCCGATTCAGCCTTCACCCAGATCCCGCTCCAGCCGGGCCACCACGCTATCGATGTTGAGCACGAAAATATCCTCCGCCCCTTCCCGGCTCAAGACCCCTGAAAAATAAGATTCCCCGTCATCCATCGAGGAGAGGGAGTGGAGTTCGCCCTCGGAAACCTTCAGAATCTCGGTGACATCGGAGATCTGAAAGGCCAGCTGGTCCCCGCCGTGTCGGGAAACCAGAAACAACCTGCTGTCCAGCCCTTGTTTTTCGAACAGAAGGCTCAAGTCGAAAGCGGTGTAGGGTTCACCGTGGCGGTTGATGAACCCCTTGATATAGGGCGGTACAAAAGGGACATAATAGATCGGCTGGTCGGTGACGATCTCCTTGATCTGATCGGCATAAAAACCGTACCGCTGCTCTCCGATCTCCACGATCAGGAATTTGGTCCATTTTTCAGCGGCGGCCGGGCCGGTTTCCGTGTCGCCGGAATCGGCCGACAACCTATCGAGAATCGCTTCATTGTTCATGGGTCTCTGCATATCTCCTTCCCTCTCGGTCTCAGGTGACATAGGTCACCACGATCTGCTTCAATTCATCGGCCATCCCCTTGAGCTTTTGGGAGGCCTCGGTTGTGGACCGGGTGGACAGGACAAAATTGTCGATCCCCTCGGAAATCTGCTTCAGGGTTTGTAGAATTTGCTCAAATGCGGCGACCTGCTGATCCGTCGAGGTGGCGATATGGCCGGCGGAGCCGGCGGAAATTTCGGAAGAGCTCTGAATATCTTCAAAGACCAGCCGCAGCCGGTTGGAAAGTTCCCATCCCTCGATAATCTTTTCGGTCCCCTCTTCCGAGGCGATGATGAGGTTGTCCGAAGAATGCTGAATCTCGTTGATGGCCGATTTGATCTCGGCCGTGGATTCCACCGTGCTGTCGGCCAGGCGTCGAATTTCGGCCGCCACAATCTTGAAGTTTTTCCCCGCATCCCCGGCCGAGGCCGCCTCCAGTTCCGCATTGAAGGCGATGATCTTGGTCTGGTCCGCAATGGAATTGATAATATTGACGATCTCCCATATGTTTTCGATCTTGTCGCTGAGGGACCGGACCCCGCCGATCCGTTCGGCGTTGGAGGCCTTGATTTCGTCCATCTTGGTCAGGCTCTCCTGAATGATGGTGAACCCCCGGGAGACCGCATCCCGGGTGGTATTGGCGATCCGGGCCACTTCGGTGATGCGGGTGGAGATGGACTTGGTAAGCTTGTCGGAATCCTCCATGGTGCTGACGATCTCTTTCACGGAGGCGGCCTGCTGGTTGGAGGTGGTGGAGATCTCCTGGGCCGACACCGACAGGTCCTGAACCGCCCCGAGGAGAACGGCCACCGAGGACTGGACCCGTTGAAGGACATCGTTGAAATTGGAGAGCATGGCATTGAACTGGGTCGACAACTCTCCGATTTCATCCCGGGTGGTCACCTCGATGCGCCGGGTCAGATCGCCTTCCGAGACCGCGTCCGCCACCTTTTTCATGCGGGAGACCGGCCGCAGCATGCGGGTGAAGACCAGGGACCCCGCCAGGCTGACCGCAATGCAGGCCGTCAACAGGGCCCCGAGGCTGAAATTCCGAACCTTGTTGAGGGAATCGGTAATCTCCCGGGTGGACATGCTGGAGACCACGATCCAGTCCATTTCAGGGTAATACTTGAAATATGCGATCTTTTCCGCCGAACCGCCGGTCTCGTCTTCTTCTGCCGGATACCGGATCATCCCTTCGCGGCGTTTCAAAATATCCTGAACATACAACCGGCCCCGGTCATCCCCCATCTCATGGATATTTCGACCTTCGAGGGTGGGATGGACCAGAAACCGCCCGTTGGAATCGAGAATGAACGGGTACCCGGTCTTTCCGATTCGGATGGCCCGAATCCGCTCGGCCAAATCCGGAATCTCGATCAGGCTGTTGAACTCGCTTTTGTAGGAGGAGGCCCAGATGATCAGATCCCAGGGTTCGAAGTAGGACAGATATCCGACTTTCTCCCGGGGTTCGGTTTCCCCCGGGTTCTTCCACATATAGCTCAGAAAGCCGTCTTTTTTCTGTAGCGCCTCTTTCATAAAGGCATGCTTTCCGGCGTCCACCCCTTCGGATTTGGGGTGGATCACCAGAACCCCCCGTCGGTTCACTCCGGCCAGGTAACCGGTGTCGCCGATTCGGCCGTATTCGGGGTCCAGCATCAGGGCCCGCACCCGGCCCAAGGCCTCGGTCTCATCCAATATCCCGCTTTGGAACAACCGGTAATGATAAGCCGCCATCTCTCGGGATTTTTCGGCGATGCTTCGCAGGTAGTTCTGAATGACCTTGTCCACATAAATTTCGGTCATCCGGTAGATCAATTCGCTGGTATTGGCCAGCTCTGCTTCATTCCGGCGCATCAGCGTCTGTTCCATACTGAAATGAATCACGGCCCCCAGAATCGCCAGGATGGCCAGGAAAAGGCCTCCGAATACCAGCTGAACCTTCCCTGAAAGGCTGTGCAGAATGGATGAGAACCGCTTTTTCATAGAGTTTCCTTTTTCAGGAATTGGGAAATCGAGGTGTATAGTCTCGCTTTATCTCACCCGATCCGGATTTGTCAAAATATTTTCCGCGATCGGATAAAAAGCAGGATTTTTCTACCCGGGAATGCACTGTTTTCATACCCGATTTCCTGGCGAAGGATTATGTGACATATATTGACATTCCGGCCAAATTGCAATAGACGAATGGGTGTACCGGCCAAAGGGCTTCAATTTCACCGGCCGACACCGCTTCATCATTCAGAGGGGGACCCAATATGGCTTTTCGGAAAGGCATTCAGCTGAAGATCATCGCCATCAGCTTGATCGGTTTCCTGGCTCTGGGCATCGCCGTCAGCGCCATCGCAGTCCAGAACTCTCGAAAAAGCCTGATCAAGGCCCGAATGGAGCAGCTCAACTCCATTCGCCAGGGGGCCCGGGAGCATATCCAAAATTACATGGACCTGATGGGCAAACTTCTGATATCTTTGGCCTCCGATTACAGCATCAAACAGGCCCTTCTGGAATACCGGAAGGGATTCTATCAGATACTGGTGGAGGTCGGTCTGCCCGAAAACCAGCTGGACGAGGCCCTGACCGAATATTACCGACAGCACTATCTTCGGGAGGTCAACTACCATGTGCCCAACGGCCCCAAACCGCGACCGGCCGAAGAATACCTGCCCGAATCCTTGAGCGGAAAAATCGCCCAATTCCTCTACATCGTCACCAATCCCTACCGGGCCGGGGAGCGGGACAAACTGCTCGCCCCCCCGTCCGCCGATTTCACCTACGCCGATGTCCATCGAAAATACCACCCCGCCTTAAATGCCTTTCTGCACAATTTCGACCTCTACGATGTGTTTCTGGTGGACCCGGACGGAATGATCCTCTACACCGACTTCAAAGAAATGGACTACGCCACCAGTCTGATCTCCGGACCCTACCGGGACACCGGACTGGCCCGCGCCTTCAAGGGGGCATGGGAGCTGAACGAGGGGGAGATCGCCTTTGACGATTTCGCCCCCTATGAACCCAGCTACAACCTTCCGGCCGCCTTCATCGGCACCCCGGTTTACGTAGACGGAAAAAAGGAGGGGGTCTTCATCATCCAGATCCCCATCGACAAGATCAATGCCATCATGACCTTCAACCG
>JAABSQ010000167.1 GCA_011390315.1 Desulfobacteraceae bacterium | reverse complement strand
CCGTGAAGGTTCGCTTGAACCGAATCAGCTCCGGCCAGGCGATTCGACTGTTGTGAGCGATCCCTTTTCCTTGCAGGTCCGCCGATCGGTTGATGGCCTCGGCCGCCCCCACCAGCACCTTTTTGGGGTTGCACCCCCGAAGCGGACAGGTGCCGCCGTAACCCCGGTGTTCGATGACCGCTACGCGCAGCCCGGCCTTCCGACAACCGTCGGCGACCATGCCGCCCGCCGGACCTGAACCGATGACGATGACATCATATTGATTTGCCATTTGAGCCTCCCTGTTTTTTCAAAGCTGAGGGTTTGATTCCATTGTATTCCATTGAGAGCAAACGAACTCTATCATTGTCTCAAAATGAGTTGCAATGGGTAGAAACCTGTAAATGGAGATATTTGATCCCTGATAAAAAAGCCCCTTGTTCACCAATTCATTCGGTTCTTTCCATTTGCCCGGAAATACAGGTTTCTTTTTTCGCAAATACATAACCCTCCCCATTGTTTTATCCTGCTGAATCTTTGACAAATAACAGTTACAATTTATAGGAAAAGGGCCGCCAACCGTTTACTCCATTAGAAAGGGATGATCATGAAATCCATCGTCACCATTACCTTGAATCCCACCATCGACAAAAGCGCATCCATCGACCATGTGGTTCCGGAACGGAAACTCCGCTGCGGTGCGCCCCGGTATGAACCGGGCGGCGGGGGGCTCAATGTATCCCGGGCCGTTCGTCAGCTGGGGGGTGAATCCAAGGCGGTGTATCTTTCGGGCGGGCTTCAGGGAAAGAGGCTTCAGCATCTCCTCGATGAGGAAGGATTGGATCATCATCCCGTGGAAATCACCGAATGGACCCGCGAAAACCTGATCATCTATGAAGAGAACTCCGGACAGCAGTACCGGTTCGGCATGCCCGGACCCGAAGTATCTGAAAAGGAATGGCAGGGGGTTCTCGATGCCCTCTCCGAGGTCGACGGCAAACCCGATTTTCTGGTCGCCAGCGGCAGTCTGCCGCCGGGGATTCCCGAAGATTTCTACGCCCGCATGGCCGCAAAATGCAGGGAAGAGGGGATCAAGTTCATTCTGGATACCTCCGGCAAGCCGCTCCGGAAGGGGGTCGAAGAGGGGGTGTTTCTCCTGAAGCCCAATGTGGATGAACTCAAGGCGCTGGCGGGAAAACCCGACTTCGATGATGAGGCCCATCTGGAGGAGCTGGCCCGGGACCTGATTCGGGACGGCAGAAACGAGGTGGTGGTGACCTCCCTGGGCGCGGCCGGGGCCATGCTGGTCTGGGGGGATGAATGCCGGCGGCTGCGGGCCCCCACCGTGTCGATCAAGAGCAAGGTCGGCGCCGGAGACAGCATGGTGGCGGGGATCGTCCTGAGCCTGGCCCGGGGGCGGTCGATCCCCGAAGCGGCCAAATTCGGGGTGGCCGCCGGTGCGGCGGCGGTGATGACTCCGGGCACCGAGCTGTGCCGACGCGACGATACCGAACAGCTCTATGAACGGATCAAGGCGGAGTAGGAACCATGGCCAAGCGATCTCGAAACGGTGCTCACCAGAAAGTGATTCAGCGTCTCATCGAGGCCGAAAAAGAGGCCAGGGAGCAGGTGCGACAGGCCGAAGCGGAGGCCGACGACATCATTGAATCGGCCGAGCGCGAAGCGGATGAACGGGTCAGGCAGGCCGAAGAATCGGCCGAATCCGAAGCGGAGGAGATCGTATCCGAGGCCCGGGATGAGGCGGAGAAAAGGGCCGGCGGCCCTGGAACCGGCGTCGGAAGCATCGACGGGCTTCGCCGGCATGCGGAGGAGAATATGGATGCGGCGGTTCGATTCCTGGTCGACCGGATTACGGAACGGTCGGAATAGCTCCATGCATTCGTTATACGCCGAGGGAAGATGATGTTGGGCCTTTTACAATATTCGGCGGCCAATGCCGCGGTTCAGGCGGGGCTGGGCCGTCTGCTCGAATCGGGCGCATGGAACCGTCTGCTCGCGGGGAAAGATCTCGAAGACATGATTTCGATACTGAGCGGTACGGCCTATCGGGATGCCGTGGTCGAAGCCCCCGACGATATCGAAGCGGTTGAAAGGCGGCTCAGGTGTTCGCTGGCCGATCGAATTCGACTGCCGATGCCGTTTCTTCGCGGTGCGGCCAGCCGGCTGGTCGATCGGCTCTGGCGACGGTTTGAGATCGATAACCTGATCATCATTCTTCGGGCCCACCACAGCCGGGAACCGGTCCGCCGGATCGATGAATCGCTGCTCGACCTCGGCCCGGCATCCCGCATGGATTGGGAGGAATTGCGAAATGCCCGATCGGTTGCCGGGGTGATCGAACGGGTCGGCAATGCCTCCGCCGGACTCGAATATCGACGATCGCTTCAGAACGCCTTTCATGAATACCGGCGCCGTTCGGCCGTTTATCTGTTGGAGATTTCCCTGTATATCACCTATTACCGTAAACTGTGCCAAAGCCTTCGACGGCTCCGGGGACGGGACGGGCAAGCGGCCCGGCGCCTGGTCGGAACCATGATCGATTTCCGGAACCTGCTCTGGGCCTATCGCTACCGCATCTTCTTCAAAATGGCGCCGGAGACCATCCTCAGCTACACCGTGCCCGAAGGCGGGTGCGTCAATGTCCGGGTGATTCAACGGGTGGCCACCGGCGCACCGCCCCTGGAGATCGTCAGGGAACTGTGGGGGGACACGCTACCGGGGATGGAGCGGATAGAGGACATACCGGTTCGGGATGCGGTGGTCGAGCTGGAGATCATCTTCCGGCGGTATCTATACCGGGAGGCCAGGGAGATGTTGACCGGATATCCGATGCACCTCGGCATGGCTCTGGCTTACATCGTGCTTCTGGAAGCCGAAGTGGATGATCTGATCGCATTGATGGAAGGCCGGATAAACGGTTGGTCTGTGAATCGCATCCGTTCGAGCCTGATCGGCGACCGGGGGCGGCAATGAGGATTCGCATCCATGTGTCGATCCAGGAACCGGATGCTGTTCCGGTGGCCCACGCCCTCACTCGAATGGAGACGCTGCGTCTGACGGAATCCGAGGACAAGGGAATGGAAACATGGCATCAGTTGGCCGATACCCTTGCGCACCAGAACGACCGGTTCGCCGAAATCAGTGATTCGCTCGGACTCGAACCGGAGCGGGGCGGCCCCTCCGATTCGCTCGATCCGCAAAAAGATATGGAGGAAGCCCGGCTTCTGCTCGACGAAATCGACAGGAAACTCGACCGTTGGCGGAAAACCCGACAGGAATCGGCCAAAAAAGCGGACCGGTTTCAACACCTGGCTGAAAACCTCGAATGTCTCCAGTCCGCGGGGGTGGATTATCCGAGAATGGGCGAATTCCGGTACCTGGCGCTTCGGTTCGGCTGGATGCCTTCCGATCAGAAAGACCGGATGACCTGTCCGGCACTGCGGAACCCGCTGATCATCATTCCGCTGCTGGAACGAAAAGGAAGACTCCTGATCGGTGCGGCCACCATTCATTCAAACGAACACCTGCTTCACCGGGTGCTCGATTCCCTTTTTTTTGAACCCCTCGAAATGATCGAGGAAGCTTCAAAAGAAGACCTGGAACAAGTATTGAAAGAGACGGAAAGCCGTCTGGAGCGAAACGAACGGGAACGGGATCGGTTTGCTCAGGAATGGCGGGGGCGGATCATCTCTTTATGGGACCGGATCGAAAAAGACCTGAAAGCGGTGGGGCTGATCGACCGGTACGGCCGGTTCACGGATGGGGGCTATTGCCACATCTCCGGAGATATACCGGATACAAAAAGAGATCGATTGTTTCAGCTGATCCAGAAAACGGCGACCCGTCCCCATGCGATTTTTGCCGGAAAACCGGTAGCGAAGGGAAACTGATCATGCTGTTTTTGCCGAGCCCCATGCGCCGGGTCCATATTTTTCTGCACGGATCGGATATCGAAAACGCGGTGGTCGAACTGGCCCGGCTCGAGGCATTCCATCTGAGCGGAAGACCGAACGGGGAAGACGCCGAAGAGACCGGCCGCTGGAATCGGCTTGCCGACACCTATCGGGACCTGATGCAGCGCCTGGATGACCTGCTGGATGCATTGGCGGTAGAGCGGCCGCGGATGATTCCCCCACGGCTGCTGAATCCGACCGAAGATGCATCGGAGATCGCCGGGGTGATCGAGGAGGCGGAACAGGCCATCGGCGCCTGGCGGGAACAGAAAAAGGAGACGGATGCCGAAAAGCAGCACCTGCGCCGCCTGATCCAGGAGGTTCGCCTTCTCAAGCCTGTGGATATGCCCCTGGAAGAGATTCGGAACCCGGACTTTCTGCACTGGGCGGTCGGCGCCCTGCCCGAAGAAAACCTGGAAACCCTTCGGTATGCCCTGTTTGAAACCCCCAAAAAACGAAAGTGGCCGTGGTTCGGGAATACCCGCACCCGAAAAATCAATATCTTTATTCACGAGTCGGAAATCGAAGCGGTGACCTTGTCTCTGATCCGCCTGGACCAGCTTCATCTGGAGCAGACCCGCGAAGAGACCTGGTCCGAGGGCAGCCCCCGGTGGAACGAACTGGCCGACATCTATTCGGACCAGGTGAAACGGCTGGAAGATCTTCTCTCGACCCTGGAAATCGAGCCGCCCCCCATGCCGCCGTCCGAGCAGGCCGTTCCCAGCCGGGATGCGGATGAGATCGGTCGTCGTCTGTCCCGAATCGAGAGGAATGTTTCAGACTGGCGGAATCGGCGGCAAGCGGCGGATGCGGAAAAGGAGCGCCTGGAAGGGTTGATTCGGGAGATGAAATTCATGATCCCTCTGGAGGTGCCGATGGAAGAAATTCGGAACCCGGCCTATCTCTACTGGGTGGTCGGAAAGATTCCCAAGGAAAACCTGGACCACCTTCAGGCCGTTCTCTTCCAAATTCCATCGGTGGTCATTCCGGTCCGGGCGAAAGGCGCACACGACCTGATTCTGGCGGCCGTCGACCGCGATCATGCCGACATCCTGGATCGGGCGATGGGCGGTCTCTTTGTGGAGCCGATCCCGCTTCGAAAGGAGATGAAAGGGACTCCGGCCGAATGTATCCGCCGACTGGAAGGAGACCTGGAGACGGTGGAAAAGAGACGGGCCGATCTCGAAAAGGAGCGTCGGCGCCTGGAACACCAATGGTTTCAGGAAACCCTCACCCTCTGGCGTATGGCCACCGGCAACCTGAAGGCGCCGGTGAACGCCGGCGATTCGGTGGCGGCGGCGCTGGAAAATGCCGCCCGGGGCCGTGCGGAGATTGAAATTCTGGAGCCATCTCGGCGCCATGGGGATGCGCCGGTGGAGATGATGCTGTTTCGAATTCCCATGCTGGTGATTCCGATAGCGACCGAAGGGGACCGGCTGTTGATCATTGCGGCCACCACCCGAAAACATTCGGATGTCCTGGATCGGGCTTTGAAGGCGGCCTTCATGGAGCCGATTCCGATGCCGAAAGAGATTCGGGGGGTCCCCGCGGAGGTGTTGCCGGAGCTGGAAAAGCGGTTCGAGAAAACCGAGGACCGGTTGGCCGATCTCCGGAAATCCGGAAAGCGACTGGCGGAGCGCTGGGCCGAGCGGCTTCTGGTGCTGCGCCGGGAGGTGGCTTCCAATTCGAAGATCGTTCGAACGATCACCCGGTTATCCCGACATGAGGAGACCTTCTTGATTTCCGGCTGGGTTCCCGAATCGGAGCTCGACCGGGTGGTCGCCACCATGGAGACGGCGACCCGGGGCCGGGCCGATATCGAACTGCTCACCCCGGCGGCGGGCGGCCCCCGCCGGCCGCCGACCCGAATGCGAAATCCGGGGCTGTTCCGTCCTTTCGAAGCGATCGTGAAGACCTTCGGCGCTCCCGGCTACGATGAAATCGATCCGACCCCGCTGGCGGCGCTCTCCTTCACCCTGATGTACGGCATGATGTTCGGGGATGCGGGGCACGGGCTCATGCTGGTTTTGATCGGTTGGATCGCCCTGGCGGCAGGAAAAGGGGCGATTCGATCCCTGGGCGGGGTGTTGATCGCCGCGGGTCTCAGTGGAACGGTGTTCGGGTTTCTCTACGGAAGTCTGTTCGGACGGGAGGATATCATTGCCGGTCTCTGGATCAATCCGATCCACGATATCCTGGACCTGCTCGCCGTTTCGGTGATCGGCGGGGCGGCGCTTCTGACGGTCGGATATCTGGCCTCCATGGCCAATGCCGTTCGGGCCCGGGAATGGGGAACCCTGCTGTTCGGCCGGGGCGGCATCGCCGGCGCCGTTTTCTATTGGGCCCTGATCGGCGGCGGCTACGCCGCGGTTCAGGGGCGCTTGCCGATCGCGTATCTGGCGCCGATGCTTCTGATGCCGGCGGTCATTCTTTTCTTGAGCGAACCCTTGAACCGTTGGATCACGGGTGAAAAACCCCTGGTGGAAGAGGGGTTGGCGACCTTCGGCGCCAGGGGTTTTTTCGAGATTTTCGAGACGGTCCTCAGCCATGTAAGCAACACCTTTTCTTTCGTTCGACTCGGGGCCTTTGCCATGACCCACGCCGCCTTTATGCAGGTGATCTTTTCGCTGGCCGAAACCGGGGGGCCCATCCTTCGCTGGTCGATCATACTGATCGGAACGATTCTGGTGGTGGGGTTTGAGGGATTGGTGGTGGGCATTCAGGCCCTGCGTCTCGAATACTATGAATTTTTCAGTAAATTTTACGGAGGCAGGGGAATCTTCTTTAAACCATTCCGTCTGTATGGAACGGAAAAAATGTGAAATCAGATATACTCAGGAGGCGACATGGATAAATACATCATTTTTGCCGCAATCGGACCGGCGGCGCTGTGGCTGCTGGTTAGGACCAGCCGTCGGTTTACCCGGATTCAGACCCTGAAGACGATCGTGGCCGGTTTTCTGGTGCTCAACGGCTTGGGAGGGGTGGCGGTGACCACGGTGCTGCTGACCGGAACCCCGATTATGGCCCAGGAACAGGGCCCGGCCGGTGAAGGCGCCGAGGCGGATCGGTCTGCGCGGACGAGCCGTCAAGACGGAAGTTCCAAGAATATGGCCGCGGCCCTCGCGGTGGGCATATCCACCATCGCCGCCGGCATCGCCGTGGCCGTGACCGGATCGGCGGCCATCGGGGGCATGACCCAGAACCCGGACATCTTCGGCCGCAGCCTGGTCTTCGTGGGGCTGGCCGAAGGGATCGCCATTTACGGGCTCATCATCTCCTTTATGATTTTGATGGGCTTCGGCGGCGGATAAGGAGGCTTCAGTATGTCTATTTTCGTCATCGGGGACCGGGACACGGTGCTCGGATTCCGGTTGGTGGGGGCCCACGGGACCCCGGTGAAAGACAAGGAGGCGGCCTCCGCCGAACTGGAAAAAGCCCTTCAGAATGAGGATATTCAGCTGCTGCTGATCACCCGGGAATGGTCCGACGCACTGCGGGAGCGGATCGACCGGCTCAAGATGGACCGGCTGCAGCCGATCGTCATGGAAATTCCCGGCAAATCGGTGGAACCCCCGGAGCGCTCTCTCAATCAGCTGGTGCGCCGGGCCATCGGCATCAATATATAGGAGGCGACCCATGCCGCGAATCATCGGAGATCCCGACGAACTGACCACCACCATTCGGCATCTGGCCAGAAGCGACGCCCGGGAGATCACCGAACAGGCCAAGGAAAAGGCGGAGCGGATTCGGCGGAAGGCCTGGGAGAAGGCCGATCGCAAGCGGGAAACCATTCTGGAGGAGGCCCGGGATCGGGCCCGGGATATTCGGCGCCGCAGAAAGGTCGATGTCACCCGGGAAGAAAAAGAGGCCTTTCTTCATGCCAGGGAAGAGCTTCTGGACGAGGTCTGGAAACGGGCCGAAGCAACACTTCGGGAGCTGACCGAAAAGGAGGACGCGTATGCGGAAGTGCTTCAGAATCTGGCTCTTTCCGGGGTGCGGATCATCGGACCGGGAGATCGGACTCTGGCCGCCGACGACAAAGGCCAGGCGCTTTTGTCGAAGGATCGGCTGCTGGAATGGGGGCGAAAAGCCGGTGAGGAACTTGGAGAACAGGTCCATTTCAAACGCGCCGATCAACCCCTGAAAACCTGGGGCGGCCTGGTGATCACCGATGCCGGGGGCCGCCGGCGGGTGGATGCCGCCTTCGCCTCTCGTCTGGAGATGGCCCGAGACGAAATTCGGTCCGAAATTCTGAAGAAACTGGTGGGTGGAAATGAGTGACCAGATCGGAACCCTGGACCGGGTCAGTGAATTCATCGTACGGGTGCATCTGGAAGGCCCTCTCACTTTATCGGAAGAGGTCGGCATCGGGAAGGACCGGTTGACCGCCGAGGTGATTTCTCTGGGAAAAGAAACGGCCACGGTTCAGGTATATGAGGATACCACCGGCCTGCGCCCCGGTGATCCGGTCTTCGGCAGCGGCCACCCCCTCTCGGCGGTGCTCGGGCCGGGTCTTCTGGGCAACGTCTTCGACGGCATTCAGCGGCCTCTGGATGCCTTGAAGGAGCGCGCCGGCCGGTTCATTCGGCGGGGGGTGCATGTCTCTCCCCTCAATACCCGCCGACGCTGGGAATTCGAACCGCAGGCTGAACAGGGCGATTCGGTCTCGGCCGGGGATCTGCTCGGGTCGGTGCAGGAGACCCCCCTGATCCAACACCGGATTCTGGTCCCTCCCGGCCTGTCGGGGGAACTGGCGGAGCTGGCCGAGGAAGGGGCGTATACCATTGAAGACCGGATCGCGGTCATCAAGGATGCGCAGGGAAAAGAGCACCCCGTGACCATGCAGCAGCGGTGGCATATTCGACGGCCCCGCCCCATCCTGAAGCGGCTCAGCCCCGGCGTGCCGCTGATCACCGGTCAGCGGGTGATCGACACCTTTTTTCCGGTGGCCAAAGGCGGCGCCGCCGCCATTCCCGGCGGGTTCGGAACCGGCAAAACCGTGATTCAGCACGCCCTGGCCCAGTGGTCCGACGCCGACATCATCATCTATATCGGGTGCGGGGAGCGGGGCAATGAAATGACCGAGGTGCTGGAGGAATTCCCGGAGCTCAACGACCCCTGGTCCGGGCATCCGCTGATGGAGCGCACCCTGCTTATCGCCAACACCTCGGACATGCCGGTCTCGGCCCGGGAGTCGTCCATCTACACCGGGGTGACCATGGCCGAATACTACCGGGACCAGGGATATGACGTGGCGCTCATGGCCGATTCGACCTCCCGGTGGGCCCAGGCCCTTCGGGAGATTTCGGGTCGGCTCGGGGAAATGCCGGTGGAAGAGGGGTATCCCGCCTACCTGGCGGCCCGGCTGTCCGCCTTTTACGAGCGGGCCGGGCGAATCAAAACCCTCGGGAACCGAGAAGGGTCGATCACCCTGATCGGCGCGGTCTCTCCGCCGGGCGGGGATTTCTCCGAACCGGTGACCCGGCACACCCAGCGGTTCACCCGAAGCTGGTGGGCCCTGGACCGGGACCTGGCCCACAAGCGCCATTTTCCGGCCATCGACTGGATCTCCAGCTACAGCCTTCATATCGACCCGATCTCCGAGTGGTGGAAATCGGAGGTGGCCGAAGACTGGAACGACCTCCGTCGGCAGGCGATGGCGGTGCTGCACGAAGAATCGGGCCTTCAGCAATTGGTGCAGCTGGTGGGGCCGGACGCCCTGTCCGAAGACCAGCAGTGGACCCTTGCCGGGGCCCGTCTGCTTCGGGAAGGCTTTTTGCAGCAGAACGCCCTGCATCCGGTGGACGCCTATGCGGTTCCGGAAAAGCAGGTGAAGCTGCTGCGGTGCTTTGTTCGGATTCACCGCCTGGGAAGCGATTTGCTCAAAGAGGGCATTTCCCTGGACCGGATTCGCAATGCGTTGGATATCAGCGGCCTGATTCGGCTGCGAAACGAAATCTCCAACGGGGAACTGGAGAAACTGGATCAGCGGGCGGATGAGGCGGTGCGGCAATTGAAAGATCTTCAGGGGAAATTCGAGTCCAAAGAGGAAGGATCTGAAGAAGCGGAAACCAAGGAAACATCTGAAACGGAACCGTCTTCATCCAAAAAGGAGGGCTCGTGAACCCGTTATCCGTTCGAGAATACATCGGCGCCGATCGGCTGGAGGGCCCGATCCTGATTATCGAAGGGGCCGGAGACGCCCGGTACCGGGAGCTGGCCGAGGTGATCGGTCCGGACGGCTCCATCCGGCTGGGGCAGGTCCTGGAGGTGAGCCGGAAGCGGGCCGTGGTGCAGTTGTTTGCCGAAAGCCACGGGCTCAATCCGCCCGACCTGCGGATTCGGTTTCGGGGCCATCCCCTGCTGGCCCCGGTGGGCCGGGAAATGCTGGGCCGAACCTTCGACGGCATGGGACGGCCCATGGATGATCTGCCGGCGCCGATTCCCGAAGACCGGGTGGATGTCAACGGCGCGGCCCTCAACCCTGCGGCCCGGAATTACCCGAGAAACCATATCGAAACCGGGATTTCGGCTATCGACGGCATGAACACCCTGGTTCGGGGACAAAAACTCCCCATCTTCTCCGGCAACGGCCTGCCCCACAACGACATCGCGGCCCAGATCGCCCGCCAGGCCCGGGTGGGCGGCGAAGAAGACTTCGCCATCATCTTCGCGGCGATGGGGGTTTCCCACGATACGGCCGAAGGGTTTCGCCGGTCCCTGGAGGAGAGCGGGGCCATTCACCAGGCGGCGCTTTTTCTCAATCTGGCCGACGACCCGGCTGTGGAGCGGATCATCACCCCCCGGGCCGCCCTCAGCCTGGCGGAATTCCTGGCCTTTCAGCATGAAATGCATATTCTGGTGATCCTGACCGACATGACCAATTACGGGGAGGCACTTCGCGAGATATCCAATCGACGGGGCGAAGTGCCCACCCGCAAAGGCTTTCCCGGCTATCTTTACAGCGATCTGGCCCAGATTTATGAGCGGTGCGGCCGGGTCCAGGGGTGCGACGGCTCCATCACCATCATGCCGATCCTGACCATGCCCAACGACGACATCACCCATCCCATTCCCGATTTGACCGGCTATATCACCGAAGGACAGATCGTGCTCAGCCGGGACCTGAATCGGAAGGGGATCTACCCGCCCATCAACGTCCTGCCGAGCCTATCCCGGCTGATGAAGGACGGCATCGGGGAAGGGGAGACCCGGGACGACCATCAGGATCTGTCCAACCAGCTCTACGCCGCCTACAGCGAGGTTCAGAATGCCCGCGAAATGGCCCAGATCATCGGGGAGGAGGATCTGCCGGAGCGGGATAGACACTACCTGCGGTTCGGAGAGGCCTTTGAAAACCGATTCCTGACCCAAGAACGGTCCGAGGCCCGGGAGATGTCCGAGACCCTCGACCTGGGCTGGAAAGTGCTGTCGCTGCTGCCCAAGAAAGAGTTGACCCGGGTGAGCGAAGCCGACATCGAGGCCCATTACCCGGAGGATCGGGAAGGAACCGGGGAATAGGATGGCCGATCTGCTCAACGTCAATCCCACCCGGGGGACCCTGCTTCGACTCAAGGATGAACTGAAAGGGGTGCGCACCCGGCACGACCTCCTCGACCGGAAACGGGAGGTGCTGATTCAGGAGCTGATGAGCCGACTGGAGAAGGCCGAGGACCTGGAGCAGGAAAGCCGGGACTATTTCCAGGCGGCCCACCAGGCGATTCAGAAGGCCCGCATGCGGATGGGCAGCGACCGTATCGACTGGATCAGCCTCTCTCCCACCGTCCGGTTCGATGTCGACGTGTCGGCCCGCACCATCATGGGCCTTAAAATCCCCTCTGTGGAGATCGATATTCAGCCTTCCGACACCCCGCCCTACGGCGTCAGCGACACCAGCGCGGCCCTGGACGAGGCCCGGGAAAAGTGGATGGACGTCCTCCGTTTCCTGGCCGACGCCTCCGATGTCTTCACCTCGGTCTGGCGCCTGGCCATGGAACTGCGAAAAACCCAGCGCCAGGTCAACGCCCTCGAATCGACCCTCATCCCCCGGTATCGCAACACCATCCGCCATATCGAATCCCGCCTGGAAGAGGAGGAGCGGGAAGAGATCGTGATCGCGAAGAAGGTGAAGGAGATGGGGGAGAGTCGTTGAACTGTGATTTTTGCTTTGCCGCTCTTCTGAAGTTTTTTGACATCTTTTTTCATCCGATTCGTTCTGCGAACGGCCAATTTCAAGACATCAAATCCTTTCCCAATGCCTCAAGGGAGTCAAACCGCGGCATCTTGGATTTGTCTTCCTCAAAGGATTCCAGGGTTAATTCATTGGGAATATGGTTTTCCGCCGCATTTTTTTGCACTTCTTCATCTTCAAGAATGAATTTTGCAACCGCTATTTTTTCTTTTTTCGGCAATGAACGGAATACGACATAGAACGCCTCTGCAGGGGTAATCGAAGGCGGCTGGTTTTGTAGAGATTCTTTGTCGGTTTTCGGCATTTTGTCTCTCTTGATCACGCAAGTCACAGTTCAAAGCAATTAACAAGGCAGTTTATGTCCGCTGCTCATCCGACAGGTCCGCTTCCACCTCGCCACCATGGCTTGAAGATCTTTCAGATCGCGGCCAGTCAGGGTCTTATCGGACGTTTGCGGGCGCTTCAAAAGCCGCTGAAGAAGTTGAACCTGGCCGATGACCTGACCTTTTTTCATGCCTCTTTTCATGCCCTTTTCCAGGCTTTTCTTAGATTAACTCCTTGACGGCGACCGTTTCTTCAAGCGGGTTAGCTATATCATTTTTCGAATCTCCTCTGAGGTGATGTCTTTGAACCGCTGTAAAATCGGATGTTACAAAAATTCATTCAGAATATCAGCTGTTTACACCAGCCAAAAAACCTTTCACCGACAAGTCTTCGTCGATCTCAGGCCAGTGAATACCATACCCATCTCCGGTCAATTCGTATTTTTTTCTTTGTTCCGGATTTGCTTTCCATAGCCGTGGGTACCAGATAATGGGTACGCTGATGATTCGACCGTCCTTTAGTTCACAATGAAGAAAATCATTATCGAACCAAATACGCGATGCACGCGCTTCCGTCGGAACGGTGACACCATTTTTAAATTTGAAAGTAGTCATTCCATGCCTCCAAAAAAGTGGTTTCATTATTTAGAACGAGTTTTTCAAGTTTGCGAAGTTCATGGGGCGGAAATCCTGACGAAATCGCGAACCGGACAGGTGATAACCAAAATTTTGCTCGAGCGCTTCCCGATCGGATATGGATATGAGGCGGTTCCATTCCTTCGGCACTATAAAAGTGGAAGCGGTATGGGCCGATTACCAAGATGGTCGGCATACTAAAAAGATATCACTGGTGGTATTTGTGAGGCTTTAGCCTTGAAGCCTATCCGGCGCTAAAAAGGTTCCTTTTTCTTGAACTTCGGTTGGTAATTTTCGTTTACTTCATTAAAGGCGATTCCCGAATCATACGAATCCCAGGCCAGGACAGAATTCGACCCGCAGGAAGATACAGCAGAAGACTACACCTTCGCCTTCTCCAGCTCCTCATCGATCATTTTTCCGAACTCCTCCACCGAAGGCGCTCCGGTTTTCATCCGACCGTTGATGAGAAAGGTCGGGGTTGCGGAAATCCCCGCTTCTTTGGCTTCTTCCACATCCGACTCCACCTGGGAGCGGTGTGCTTCTTTTTCCAGGCACTGAGTGAATTCATCCAGGTTCAAATTGAGTTCTTCGGCAAATGCTTTCAACTGTTCCGTATTCGGGGGTTCTTCGGCGGCGAAGAGTTTGTCCTGATACTCCCAGAATTTTCCCTGTTCATCGGCGCACCGGGCCGCCACCGCCAGAAAATCGGCGCCTTCATGGGCGGGCAAGGGGAAATCTTTGAAGACCCATCGGATTTTGCCCGCATACTGGTCCTTGATCTCTCTTGTGATCTCGTGGGCCTGACGGCAGGCCGGGCAGAGGTAATCGGAAAATTCGACCACGGTGACGGCGGCATCGGCGGGGCCCCGGGTCGGGCTGCCTTCCAGGCTCACCTCCGTAAAAGGCAGATCGGGCTCCTCCAGATAGATCTTGACGTCGTAGCGGTCCCGAAGGGTTTCCGCATATCCCTGAAGGGCGCCTTCGGCCTGGTCGGTGGTGGGCAGGGTTTTCATAGGACCCGGGGCGGTGTCTTTTTCCTTTTTCTGTTCGGACAGTACCGAATCCACCAGCTCCTGTACCGATACGCCCTTCCGGTCCGCTTCCTTTTGAACCAGCCGCTTGGTGATGATCTCGTCCAGCTGCTCCCGCTTCAGCTTATACATTTGGGACTTCAGTTCATAGATGCGGCCGGCAAGCGGCTTTTCCACCTTTTCGGATGGGATTTCTTCGCCCTCGATTTCCGCCACCGCTGTGGTTTCTTCGGGCTCGGGAGCGGCGGCGGTTTTCGCCCGGTTTTCCCGGGAGATGAGGTAATCGGAGACCATAAAAGCCAGGAGAATGATCGAGAGGGCTTCCCAGAGGCGGGCCGCATCGAAAACGGCCAGAAACAGCAGCACCACCACCACCGCGTTGAGCAGACAGAAGATGCAGAAGGCGCGAATGGTGGCCATGATTTTCAGAAAGGTCAGCTCCACTCCGATCCCCGCCATGACGGTCCAGAAAACCAGGGGCCGAATGCCGATGATCACCCCCCCCAAGAGGAGATAGTATCCGACGCCCCACCAGGCGATGGGAATGGACAGCAGTGTGAATTCGGCGGTTCTTCGACATCCTTCGCCGAAATAGGCGCACAGGGAGGCGATCCATTGCACCCGATTTTCCAGGGCCGAGAGTACGGCGACCGCCAGTCCGAGAAAAGTCAGAAACAATAAAAGAGGTACGTGGATTTCGGTTTCAAGCATGTGTCTCCTTTGATTTCAATATGCACCGGACCCCGATGGGGGTGGGCAGAATGAGTTGTGATCAAAAAAACGGAATCGTCTTCCGTCGATTTTCAACCGGCTTTTCCAGAATCACCACCGACCGCGACCTGACCGTATATTCAAGCCCCTGAATCGGTACCCCGACCTCGGACCGGAGAATATCCTCGGGGCTGGGAAGGCTGGTATCCACCATTCGCCGCCATTGTTCTTTCCGCCCTTCTTGAATCTCAAAATTCAGATCTTCTTCATAGGCATTGATCATCACGTACAGGTCCCCCTGCTTCAGAGATGCGCCGTTCAACCGATAGGCCAGGGTATGCGAATGATCGCTCAGATCCACCTCTCCGGCGGCCCCGAACCACCGAATGTCTTCCCGCCAGAAACGGCTCCTGGCAATGGAGGGGCGGGTCTTGCGAAAAGCGATCATCCGTTTGAAGAACCGAAAAATATCGGGATTCTTTTGGAGCAGGTCCCAGTCGAGCCAGGTGATTTCGTTGTCCTGATTGTAGGGGTTGTTGTTTCCCTGCTGGGTGTTCATGAACTCATCCCCGGCGCAGAACATGGGGGTGCCGTTGGAGAGCATCAACAGGCAGAAGAAGTTCTTGATCTGCCGCCGGCGAAGGGCCATCACTTCTTGAGGAACCCCCTCGTCGCCTTCCCATCCGCAGTTCCAGCTTCGGTTGTCGTCGGTGCCGTCGGTGTTGTGGTGACCGTTGGCCTCGTTGTGCTTTTGGTTGTAGGAGACCAGGTCGTAAAGGCAGAACCCGTCATGGGCGGTGATGAAATTGACGCTCTGGTAGGGTCGGTAAACTTCGACCGGTCCGTCGGGGAAGAGGTCGTCGCTGCCGTACAGCCGCTGCATCAGGGCCCCGACATACCCGGTGTCTCCCCGGACAAAGGACCGGATATCATCGCGAAATTTGCCGTTCCACTGCCGCCACTGCATGCCCGGAAAGCTCTGACCGAGAAGATTGCTGTTGATGTCCCAGGCTTCGGCCACCAAACGCCGGTCGTGTAGATAGCCCATCAGGCCGATTTCGGAGATCAGCGGCGGGTTTTCCAGGTCGACGGCGCCGCTCAGGTCCCGGGCGAAAATGGAAGCCAGATCGAACCGGAATCCGTCCACGCCCATGGATACGGCCCAGTAGTCGAGGCTGGAGAGGATCAGGGCCCGCACATTGGGATGGGCGCAGCTCAGGGTGTTTCCGCACCCGGTATCGTTGATATACTCGCCGTTTTCCCGCATGAGGTAGTAGCTGCGGTTGTCGATTCCCCGGTAGCTGTGGGTGGGGCCGTCGTCGCCGGCTTCGCTGGTATGGTTGTAGACTACGTCCAGCCAGACCTCGATTCCGGCTGCATGAAAGGCTTTGACCATTTCCCGGAATTCCCGGGCAGGGTCGTCCTCGGCGGAATACCCGTCGTGGGGAGAGAAGAAATTGAGGGTCATATAGCCCCAGTAGGACCCTTCCCGGGGATCGAACTGGTGGATGGGCAGCAGCTCCACCGCGGTGATTCCCAGATCGGTCAGATAGGGGAGCTTTTCCGTCAGCCCGGCAAAGGTACCCCGCTTTTCCGGCGCCACGCCTGAATTGGACCGGGCGGTGAATCCCCTGACATGGAGCTCATAGACGATCAGATCATGCCCGTGCCGGGGCGGGGGATCGTCGGACCAGTCAAACGGCTCCCGCCGGACCGGGAGCACCCCCAGCACGGCCTTTCCGTCGGTCGGTCCCGGCTGTTTGGCGGCGTCCCGGTCAAAGCCGGGAGGAAAGAAGACCGATCCGGCAAAAGGATCCAGAAGCACCTTTTCCGAATCGAACCGGTGGCCGGCCTCCCGATCATAAGGGCCGGTCACCCGATAGGCGTAAAGGGTCGCCCCCCGAAGCTGATTTTTCGGGGCCAGGCAGTGCCAGATCAAACCGGTCTTATTGATCATGGGATTCAGTTCGTATTGATGAACCGGGTGTACGGTATCTTCTTCAGTGTACAGGAGCAGAGTGATTTCTTCGGCGAAGCGCGAATAGAGCGCGAAATTATAGGCCTTTTCCGCTTCCACCCAGGTGGCGCCCAGTGGCCAAGGGGCGCCCTCCACTTTTTTCCATTCATCATTGATGTGTATCTGATTTCCGAGTTCTTCCATTCGCGGGCTTCCAGTTTGTCTGCTTCGGATTCTGAAAAATAGGGACGATGAAGGACAAGGCATCCCTGTCTCCTTAGTAAATGGTAAAAATAACAGAATTCCGAAGATCAGGCAATAAGGGAATCTGCGTACATCCTCATAAACAAGCGAAAATCGTACACAAAAATTATGTCGGCCATCTACAGGAAAACTATGAGAAATACACGCTATGCCCTATAGCGCATACTGAAGAACTGTGGTAGGAACTCTTCTGTATCGATGGCGGCGCTCATGATGATAATGAAGCTGATGAACCCTCACCAGGGCGCTTTGGGAATTAGAACGCTTAAGGATTCAGAAAATGATCGAGTGGATCGCAGACTGGGCCCAGGCCCATGAAACCTTATTGTGGGTATTGGGTAGTTTTTCGCTTCTCATTTTTGTCCTCAGCCTGGTCGGGCTGCCCATTATCATTATTAAAATGCCTCGGGATTATCTCTCTTCACCCGGCGCCTCCATTCGGAGTTTCAAACACGGGTCCGCCTGGGATCGCACCTATCTGGTGGGTAAAAACATCATAGCGGTCCTGTTGATCTTGGCGGGATTGGCCATGCTGCTGTTGCCGGGGCAGGGATTGCTGACCCTGGTGATCGGACTGTCGATGCTCAATTTTCCCCGAAAACGGGTGTTGATTAAGAAAATCCTGGCCCAGAAAAAAGTATTGGGTACCGCCAATTGGTTGCGTAAAAAGGGGGGGAAGCCGCCGCTCGAAGCACCGGCTTGACTTGTTCCCGCCCCGGTTTCGGTCTCACCGTTCTGGTCGGGGGGAATGTCCATACCCCCCCCCC
>JAABSQ010000166.1 GCA_011390315.1 Desulfobacteraceae bacterium | reverse complement strand
ATTCCACCAGACCGCCGCCACCAGCACCAGAACCGTCAACAGCACCGGGGTGGCCACCAGGCCCGCTTTGGTCAGATCCGAGGATTTGAAATAGCGGTAGCTGTAGGCGATGGCGTTGGGCGGGCACCCGATCACCAGGAGCATGGCAAAGGAGGTCGCCATCCCGAGGCAGAGCGCCAGGATGGTGGGGTTGACCCCTTCCAACTGGGCCATGGGGATCACGATTGGCAGCACCAGGGCCGCCGCGGCCACATTGGCCATGGCATTGGTCACCAGTGCCCCGAACACCCCGACGCCGATAAAGAGCAGCAGCCATCCGCCTCCCTGAATCATAGGGAAGAAGAGGTGAGCGAAATAGGCGGCGGCGCCGGAGTAGTCCATGGCCAACCCTAAAGAGATGCCGCCGCCGAAGATGAACAGGGCGGTGCCCCATTCCAGGTTTTCTTGTATGCCGTCCCAGGTCAGGATTTTTGCCAATACCAGGGCTGCGACTCCCAGGGTTCCGGTGGCGGAATAGTCGATCCCGTGAATGCCTTTGGTCAACCAGAGCAGAAACACCACCCCGATGATGATCAGGGTTTTGATCTCCAGAGCGGTCCAAGGGCCGATCTCCTCGTCGAATTCGGGCAGCCTGTATTTGGGATCCGGGCGAAAGACCAGATACACCAGAAAGACCGCCGTGGGTACGGTGAGAACGGCAGCCGGCATGGCATACTTGATCCAGTCGAAAAAGGTAATCTCCAGCCCGGTGAATTCCTTGAGAAAAGCCGCCGCCACCATGCACCGTCCGCCGCCCACCAGGCTTCCCATTCCGCCGGAGGAGCAGGCGAAAGGCAGGGAGAGCATCATGAATTTGGCGGTGTCGGTGTGGGGTTCGATCCCGGCGGCCCGCATCAGCGGAATCATGGTGATGATGCCGATGGCGCATGCGGCGGCGTCATGCATAAAGGCCGAGGCGAGCCCGAGCCCGATGCTGAGGATGAAGGTGAAGCGGACGACGCTGCTTCCGGCCTTTTTGACGATAAAAAACCCCAGCCGTTTGGTCAAACCGGCCTTGTCCAAGGCGATGGCGAAGATCAGACAGCACATGATGAAAATCACCACCGGGTGCATGTACGGGGCCCAGGCCCCTTTGACGTCGCTAATGTCGAGAAACACCAGGCTGGCGCCGATGCAGACGGCGGTGATCTCCAGTGGAATCGGCTCCATCACGAAAAGATACACCAGCACCGCCAGCAGGGCCAGGAACCGTTTGGCTTTCGGCGAGAGCCCGTCGACATAATCGATTTCCACCGGTTGCTTGAGAGCCGAGGCGGTCTGTGCGATGAATGCGGCTTTGGATTCCGGGGCGCCGGGGATCTTTGCTTCCACGATGTACGATCCGGTCCTGGTATCTGAAGAGACCGGGGCGAAATGGGGGGCGACGGCCTGGAGCACTTGGCCTTCCATGTCACCCGTAATTTTGAATCGGGTACCTTCCGGTCTGGGCAGCCACATTACTACCATGCCCAAGGCCAGGGCCATGCCGAGTTGAAACCACCGATTTTTGAACAGCATATATTCCTCCGGAAATAACATTCTTGGGATGAAATAAGTATCCGCAGATCCGCACTCCCCCTGACCACGGAGGAGTGCTGATGAGGCGCAGAGCAAGGAGCTTGCCAAGGCGGAGCATGAAAAGCCCCGATACCAACGAATTGGAATAATAAGGAAAGTTTACACGTGCCGTTCGGAGGAATACACCAAATGGGATATATGTGTCAGGTTTTTTTCCAGAGTGTCTGGTTTGTTGTTATCGGATAGCTGCTTTTGATGAAAAGACCCCGGGAGGTGAGCGGAAAGCCGGTTTGGTGGCAAATTTTACTTTGAATTCCCAAGAAGATCCTGCAAGGTGCAGGGTTTGACCGGGATTCTGGGGGTGAACACATCCCGGAGGGGAAAATCTTCGGCCTGCCGGTTCAGCAGGTTCCAGAGTAACTCATTGATGACCTGCCCGCAGAACCGCCCCTGGCATTGGCCCATACCGGTGCGGGTGCGCCGCTTGAGATCATGAATGTCCCGGGCTCCTGCATCCGCCGCCTGCCGGAGGTCTTTCAGCCGCACCTCCTCGCATCGGCAGATCACCGTTTCATCGGATATCAGATGGAGAAGACCCGAAGAAGGCGCGGAGAGTTGATCGAGGGCACGGCCCAGTCGGGTCGCCTTTTTCAGCCGCTTCTGAACGGCGGCGCTTTCGGAATCATCTTCACCGCCGTAGCCCAATTGCAGGGCGGCGGCGCCGCCGGCCAGGGTCCCTTCCAGGGCCGCGGCTGAATACCCTTTCACCGCTGCTCCGTCTCCGGCCACGAAGACCCCGTCCACCGAGGATTCCATTCGGCTGTTCCGCAGGGTGCGCCAGTATCCGGAAAGTTCGTCATAGATTTCCCGACATCCGCAAAGCCGGGTCAGGTCGGTACAGGGGATCAGGCCGAAACCGACCGCTACGGCGTCGGCGTCGATCTCGGTTTCGGTCCCGGGAATCGGATCTCCGTTTCGGTCGAGACGGATCACCCGCACCGATTCCGCCCGTTCTTCGCCATCCACCCGACTCACCGCGGCCCCATTGTAAATCGGGACGCGATTTCGAATCATACGACCGAAATAGTAGATCCCCTGAAACAGCTTGAACGCATCCATTCCTGCCATTAGGGGGAAGACGTGTCGAAGCATCTCTCTATGGGTCGTGGTCTGGACGAGAGCCGCAATACGACCCCCGGCCCGAATCAGGGTATGGGCGAGGACCGGAAGCAGCGGACCGCTGCCGGCGATCACGAAGCGCTTCCCCGGGAGGATGCCGTGTTTGACGAAGCTGTTGAGACCGCCGAGGGGGAAGACTCCCGGCAGGGTCCATCCCGGAAAGGGCCGGATTCGCTCCATGGCGCCGGTGGCGATGATGAATCGCCTGCACCGGACCTGCCTTGTCTCGACCGGCGCGCCCCCCACCGGCGACAGTTCCAGCACCCGTCCGTCCTGAATATGCCAGACCTGGTGGCGGGGGATGAGGGTGATTCGGTCTGCATGGCGGTGCAGATCGGTCAATAGACGGTCGGCGGTTCGCTTTTCGTAACCTTCGATCGGGGAAAGGGGCAGCCCGCAGTCCGCCGTTTTCAGCACCTTTCCGCCGAAAGTTGCGGATTCCTCCACCAGGGCCACCGAGGCCCCCCGCCGGGCCGCCTCCGCCGCCGCCGCCATACCGGCCGGTCCGCCCCCGATGACCGCTACCTCAACGGTCTTCATCCGGGGCCTCGATATTCGAGTCATGTTGCGTCTCCACCCGCATGCCGGGGCGAACCGGGGTCATGCAGGACCGGGAATTGGGATGCCCGTCGATGACCATGCGGCATTCGAAGCAGATCCCCATATTGCAGAAGGGGCCCCGGGGTTCACCGTTTCGGGTTCGGCGAAAGGTGTGGACGCCGTTTTCCAGCAGTGTTTCGGCGACGCTTCGGCCGTCTTCAGCCGGAATCGGCCGGCCGTCGAACAGTATGGTAAAAGCGGATTCAGCGGGCATGAGCAATCTCCGAGTCAAACCGGTCCAGGCGCAAGGGTTTGAGATCGATGTCGGGGGATTCGCCGGCGATCATCTGAGTCGTCAATTTGCCGGTGATGAGACTCAGGGTGATGCCGTTGCCTTCATGGCCGGCGGCCACGAAAAAGCCGTCCACCGGGGTGGGGGAGATGATGGGGAAGTGGTCCGGGGTGTAGGGCCGAAGCCCGGCATAGGTGCGGATCAGGCGGGCCCGGGCAAGGGCCGGATAGAAGCGGACCGCCCGCTCCCCGATAGCCCGGATCACGGTCGGATCGGTGGCGGTATCGAACCCGGCAAACCGGCGGCTGCTGCCGATCAGGAAGTTGCCCGCGCCGGTGGGTTCGAGCACGAAGGCCACCCCGTTGGCCTCCATCTCGGGTGTGACCCGGCGCCGATAGCCCTCCTTTTCGAACTTGGTCATCAGATATCCGAATTCCATCACCTTTCGCCGGGTCAAACCGAAGGTCCGTTCGGTGACCAGGATCTGGCCCTGGCGCGGGGTGATGGGGATCTCGACGCCGACCATTCGGCCGATCTCCGGCGCCCCGATGCCGGCGGCGTTGACCACGGTCGGGGTGAGAATATCCGGGCCGTCGGTGATGATGCGGTCCACTTTCCCCGGGGAGGTCAACCGGATATCCCGAACGGCGGCGCCGGTGCGAATGGCGGCGCCGCGCTGTTGCGCAGCCCGGGCCAGCCCCTGTGCCAGGGCCATGGGGTTGACCGCGCCGTCGGTGGCGGTTTCCATGCCCCCCACGATATCCTCGGCCAGGTGGGGCTCGATTTCATGAATCCGCCTGCGGTCGAGCATTTGCACGGCAAGCCCTTCCGCGGCGAGCCGGCCGCAGAAATCCTCGGCCACCGCCATCTCCTCTTCGCTTTCGATGAGCAGAAGGCTTCCCTGAGGGCTCCATTCGATGTCAAAGCCGATCTCCTCGCTCAAGCCGGGAAACAGCGACTGGCTGAGCCGACCCAGCCGGGCATCGTAGCCGGGCATCTTATCGTTGACCAGGATGAACCCCTCGCACCGGCTCGAGGTACCGGCGGCGATCCCATTGCGCTCGATCAGGGTGACCTTGCGGCCGGTTTCGGACAGGTAATAGGCCGCCGCCGTTCCGATCACTCCGCCCCCGATCACCACCGCATCCGCTGTGTCCATCTACATCAATCCTTCAGGCCGCATCGGAAAGTCGACGGTTGACCACTTGCCAGAAGCGGGAGACCGCTTCTTCATGTCCGTCGAAGTAATCCTCAAAGAATCCGGCTTCGTTCAATTCCCGGGGATAGGCATATCGTTCTCCATCCTCTCCGAATTCTGTGACCCAATCGGTCGGTTCTCGGGCATCGATCACCTGGAACAAGTCGGAGGAATACAGATACAGAGCAATCATATCTTTCGTCAGTACCGGGTTTTTCATCTACTCTCCGAATCCGGGTTGAGGAAAATTCATTTTATCATTAAAAACGGAATATTCCTACCCCGATTCCGCTGAGAATCGCAGAAGTGAATAAATCCTGTTTATTTGACGAAGAGGATTTGATATGATAAGAAAAACAAATCGTAAGGGTCGAATTCCGGCCCGTTTTTTTGTTCCGTACCACCATTTCAGGCGCTAATTTTTTTCAAACATCCGTGTCGTATTTCATCGAAGGCATGCGATGAAATCGACGCTTCCTGAAGAAGGCGTAAGTCGGAAAAAAACAGGAGATAGAAATAGGGATCTGCTTCTAAATCATCAACATATCAAGGGGAGGAGTCATCTGATGGAGGTTAAGGCGAATAACTGGTTGCGCATAGGGATCTTGATTCCGGTAACAGCCCTTTTAATCGGCCTCTACGGCTGCGGAAAACCGGAACTAGAGCGTGTGGATATCGCCCCCGAGGAAGAAACCCTCACGGTGGGCGAAACCGTCAGGTTCAATGCGGTTCCGCGTTCGACCGAGGGCGAAGAGATGGAGGATGTTTCCGTGCAATGGCGGGTGGAAGGAGAGGCCGGTTCCATCGATGCTACCGGCGCCTTTACGGCCGAACAGCCCGGCCAGGCGACGGTTATCGCCGAAGCCGACGGCATTTCCAATCAGGCCACGGTTACGGTGGAAGCCCCGGCCGTCGCCGACCTGAATCTGGCGCCGGAAACCGGTGAAACCTTTCCTGAATCCTCCGTGAAAATCACCGTCACCGGCGCCACCCAAGAAGGGCAGCCGGCCGGATACCATGAGGTTCAGGTCTCCACACCCACCGAAGGCGCGCAGGTCGGCACTGAAACGGTCACCCTGAACGAATCCGGTCAGGCCGAATTTGAAGTGACCGTGCCTCCCACCCCCGGCAAAACCCTGGTCACCGCATCCGTCGGGGATATCAAAGCCGAAACCGAGATCGAGGTCCGGCCCCGGCCGGTAGCCAAAATCGAGGTGCAGCCTGAGAGCGAACAGGCCCTGGCCGAATCCGAGGTGACCGTTCAGGTCAGCGGGCTTGCGGAGAAAGACCAGGCCGCCGCCATGAACCGCGTCACGGTTTCTTCCCCGACCGAGGGAACCCGGCTGTCCACCGAAGAACTGACCCTGGATGAGCAAGGCCGGGCGCAGTTCAAAGTAACCCTCTCTCCCGGCAAAAACACGATCGTTCTGAAATCAGGAGACGCCACGCAGGAAGTGGTTCTGGAGGGCACCCAGGTCAAGCGGATTGAAATCACCCCTGAAAAAGATCAGTTCGAGGTAGGCCAAGAGATCGATTTTCAGGCGGTCGGATACGATCAGTATGACAACCAAATATCCCTCGAAGCCGAATGGTCCCTGTCCGGTGAAAACGCCGCCCTGGAAGAAGACGGGGTCGTGAAAATGGAATCCCCCGGAAACGCGATTTTGTTCGCCCGGTATGGAGAGATCAGCCAGGGCCATCCCTTTTCCATCGTTCCGGGCCGGGTCGCCAAGATCACCGTCGAACCTCAGCAGGCGGATCTCAAGGCCGGTCAAAGCCTCACCTTCGGCGCCGAAGCCTTCAATGCCCAAGGGTATCCATTGACCCCGTCCATCCAGTGGAAGACCGAGGGCGATATCGGCGCCATCGCCGAAGACGGCACCTTTCTGGCCGAAACCGTGGGTGAAGGCCAGGTGATCGCGGCCAGCGGGGAAGTGACCGCTTCGGTTCCGGTTCAGGTGGACCACGGGGCTTTGTCCGACATCACCATCGATTTGGAGCAGACCACCTTTACGGCCGGAGAAAAGGTCCAGCTCAGCGCTCAGGGGGTGGATGCGTATGGCAATAAATTCCCGATCTCTCCCCAGTGGTTTCTGAGCGCCTCTTTAGGGAAAGTAGACCAGGAGGCTTCGGAGTTTATGCCGCTGCGCACCGGGGCCGGTGAAATTCTGGCCAAAGAGGAGAATGTGGTCACAGGGATCGATATCGAGGTGGTTCCGGCGGAAGCGGCACGGCTTCAGGTGGAGCCCCCGGCGGTGGATGTGATCGCCGGCAATACCGTGCAATTCGAGGTCACCGGATACGACAAGTTCGACAATGTGGTGGAAGTGGACCCGGAATTTTCCATTCGGGAGGACCTGGGCGAAATCGATGCGACCGGCGCCTTTACTGCCGAAAAATCGGGCAGTACCGTGGTGGAAGCCAAAGCCAAGGGGCTGGTGGGCGAGAGCACTGTGGCGGTGGCCCCCGCAGAGATGCAGGATGTCGAATTGACCCCCCAGGGACCCATGGAAGTGACCGCCGGCAAGGCTGAAAATTTCAGCGCATCGGGGTATGATGCTTACGGCAACACCGTGAAGGCGGAGGTCGCCTGGGATATGCATCCCGATCTGGGGAGGGTGGATCCTCAGGGGGTCTTCTTTCCGGAAAAAGCGGGCAAGACCCGGTTGACGGCCACGGTTCATCAGCTTCGCACCGGCAAGAAGATCGAGGTGGGCACCGAAGTGAGCGTGGTGCCGGGAGAGACCACTCAGGTTCAGATCGAGCCCGATTCGGTGAATGTCACGGCGGGCGAGGAGGTCGTCTTTTCCGCTGTGGCCTATGACAAGTTCCAGAACAAAACCGAGGTCGACCTCAACTGGCAGGTGGAGCCCTCGACATTGGGCAACGTCAATCAGGAAGGGCGCTTTTCCGCGATTACAGCCGAATCCGGCCAGGTCCATGTCAGGCACGGCGGCGTGGTCGCCAGTGCAGCGGTCGAGGTGCAGCCCGCGGAGGTGGCGTTCCTTAAAATCATTCCCGAAGAGATTACCGCTACGGCCGGTGAAACGGTCGATATTCAGGCGGTCATGGAAGACCGGTTCGGCAATGTAGTGAAAGGCGATCTCCGCTGGGATCTCTCCGATGAAGCCCTGGCCGAGATTACCGATCAGAACGAATTGATCGCCAAAAAGGCGGGGGAAGGCCGGCTCATCGCCGCCGCCTACAACATCGCCGAAACCGCTCCGCTGACGGTGAAAAAAGGCTCCCTGGACAGCATTGAACTGACCCCGACCGAAAAGACGGTATCCTCCGGCGCGACGGTCGAGTTCGACGCCGTCGGGTACGACGCAGGGGGGA
>JAABSQ010000165.1 GCA_011390315.1 Desulfobacteraceae bacterium | reverse complement strand
CATGCCCTGCGTGCGGATGGGCGTGGACGTGGCTGTGGATGTATTCGGCGCGGCGAAGTTGGCCGTCTTCCATGGTGTAGATGATGTCGGCCACCTCTTCCATGAAATTCCCTTCGTGGGAGATGATGATATAAGAGAGATTGAGGCGGCCGAGCACATCCACCAGGGTCTGCTTGGTGCGGGTGTCGAGGCCGGTGCTGGGTTCATCCAGCAGAAGCACCTCCGGTTCCATGGCCAGCACGGTGGCCAGGGAGACCAGCCGTTTTTCGCCGCCGGAGAGCTTGTGGGTGATGCGATCTTCAAACCCCTCCAGCCCCAGGTCCGCCAGGGTCTTTCGGGCGATGTCCACCGCCTCTTCCTTTGATTTGCCCAGATTCAGCGGCCCGAAGGCCACATCCTCCAGCACCGTGGGGCTGAAGAGCTGGTCGTCGGCGTCCTGAAACAGAAGGCCGATCCTGGAATAGAACTCCCGAAATTCCTTTTCTTTGACCACCGGCTTTCCGAACAGCTCGATGATGCCCGACCGCGGCCGAATCAGCCCCATGATGACGTGAAACAGGGTGGTCTTGCCGCTGCCGTTGGGACCCAGCAGTCCCGCCCGTTCCCCGGCATGGAGTTGAAAATCGAGACCGTCCAGGATGGGCCGTCTTCCTGAATACCCGAAGGTGATACCTTCCAGACGAATCAGCGGGGGAGGGGCCGGCGGAGTGGATGCATGCATAGTAAAAATCCTTGGATTATGAAAAGAGCGGTACCGGCGCCCATTCGAGTACCGCCAGGCATACCATCCAGGCGCCGAGCAGCCCGGTCCAGATCCAGTCCAGCCGGGTGACGGCAAAGGACCGAAGGCAATAGATTTTCCCCTGAAAACCGCGGCACCGCATGGCCTGGTAGACCCGCTCGGCCCGCGCCGCGGCCCGCACGAACAGCATCCCCACCAGGTAGGCATAGGTCCGGTAGGTATGCAGGTCGGTCCGAGGGTGAAAGCTGCGGAGCCGGGCGGCCCGGGACAACCGCACGTATTCCTGCTCGATGACGAAGATGTATCGGTAGGTGAGCAGAAGCAGATAGACCAGCTTGGGCGGCAGACGAAAATAATCGAGCACATAGCCGAGGGTGGCCGAATTCATGGTGGCCGCCAGGGCGATCAAAACCAGCAGAATGGCATGGGATTTGATGGTGATCCGGGCCGCCAAAATGACGCCGGGGCGAGAGACCGCCAACGGCCCCAGCCGGTAGAGGACCTCTCCCCCGAAGGTGAGCGGTAAGATCAGCCACAGAAAAATCAGAAACCCCCAGACCACCGCCAGCCGCCGAAGCACCGCCCGAAGGTTGAGCCGGGCCGCCGCGGTCAGGGTCAGGGATAGGAACAGGGCCGCCGTCAGGGTCGGAAACCGGTAAGAAAGGGCCGTCATCACCGAAAACAGGGTGGCGAAGAAGACGCGTACCCGGGGGTCCATTCGGTGAACAGCGGAATCCCCGCCGGCAAACGGTTCCCGAATCATGGGCGGTTCGCCTGATCGAGCTTTCGGCGGGCGTGAAAATACATCCCGATTCCCATCAGGCCGAAGATATAGCCGATGCCGCCGATGATGTCGGTGACCCTCGGACCGGGATCATGGGCATCGGCCAGCATTTTAAGGATCGGCTTCAGCTTTTTATCCATCGCCGTTTCCACCATGGATTGAAGCACCTCCGGGGATACGGCGACGGCGGCATTCGAGTCCGTTTTTTTCGAAGGGCGGGTTTCGGAAGATTCAGCTTCCGGAAACGGTGCAGACGGGCCGGCGGACCCATTTTTCACCTTCGCTGCCGCTCCGATCTCTTCGGCCCGAATGGTCCAGTCGCCCTGGTGACCGGCGCCGGCCTTCAGTTGAATTTTCAGTTCGGTTTTTTGGGGGATCTTGAAGGAGAATTCCCCCTGATCGTCGGTTCGGGTGGTGAGCAGCCGATTTCCCTCGGGACCGGTCACCACGATGTCGGCGTCCATGGCCGGCCGTCCTCCGCTGAATTTGGTTTCGCCGTAGATCGTATCCCCCTCGACCCAGGCGAATACGGTCACCTTGTGGGCCGAGGCCGGTCCGGCCGGAAGAAGGGCAAGAAGAAGGACCGGGATGAAAAAAAGAAACAGCCGCCCAAGCGGATTTCGCTGAAAAACGTATTGTGCCGTATGTCGAAATCGCATTTGAAACTCCAATTACACGCCTTGGGGAAACCCGGGCAGCAGCTCGGGTTGGACCTTTTTCAGAAAAGAGACGCAGAAGGCGGTGATCACCCCCTCGATGACCATGACCGGGATGTGGGCGATGATCACGGCCGAGGCCACCTCGAAAAAACCTTCTTCGGTGAACATCAAGGCCGAAGCCGCCACCACGCCGCCCAGCAGAATCGAGAAGAAACCGCCTGCAAAAGCGCCGCCGGCGGCCAGGGCGGGTTTTCGAAAGAGCAGGGGACTGAACAGATAATAGCAGATCACCGCCGGTGCGGCCATGATCAGGGTGTTGACCCCCAGGGTGGTG
>JAABSQ010000164.1 GCA_011390315.1 Desulfobacteraceae bacterium | reverse complement strand
CAGAATGGCCGGAAAGGCGGCCCACCCCAGAAGCAGCACGACGATGCCGTTCAGGATCAGATGAACGCTGGACGGTCCGATGGGCACATGGACCAGCGAAGCCACGAAAAATGCCGCAGAGAGAATGGCGGCCCGGGGAATGCGGTCGTAATCGAGTTGCTTGAGCCCTACGGCCGTGCCGACTGCGGCCAGGGCCGCCCCCGACGCCAGCACCGGCCCGGAGAGGACCCCTTCGGAGATATGCATGTATTTCTCCAAACAGCCCGGGCGCTTCCCTTTCGAAGAAGCGCCCGGAGACCGATTTTATTTTGTCTCGGGTCCCTGAAATTCCACCCAGAGTACCGCGCCCAATTCCACGTCTTTGTCTTCGCCCTCGTGCTTGATCTTGAAATCGGCCTCGTTCAGGGCGGAAAAGCCCCACCACCCGGGCCAGGGCGCTGCATAGGAAAAGACCCCGTTCGGGTCGGCCTTGACGGTCTGGGTGATCATGTAATCGGTGGGGGCCCGGTATTTTCCGTCGGCATTGTAGAACTCGACTTCCACTTCGGCATTCGGGACCGGTTGGCCGTCCATTTTCACCACCCCTTGAAAGAGGTTGCCGGCATACAGGCCGAAGGGTTTGGATAAGGGCACAATCTCGGTCTTGAGCCCGAGTTCCTCATCCCATCCTTCGTCGTCGCCGAAGGCGGTCACCACCGTCTGGGTGTAGTGGATGATGTAGAGGTCCTCGGCCGGTTCCCAGTAGGGTTGGGGTTCCATGTAGAATTTGTAGACCCCGGGCCGGCGAACCGGGTAATCCGCCTTCCATGCCTTTTGGCCCATGACTCGGGTCTCTTTCAATTCACCCGAAAGGTCCTTTTTCTCGCCGTTGGCCATGACCCCGAACGCCTTGGGCTTGACCAGTTCCATCCCGATCATTTCAAAGGGATGGGAAAAGGATGTCTGCAAAGAGACGGTGCGGTCGTCCTCCTGCATGACCATGGAATCCGAGGGGATCACCATGCCGTAATGGCCCCGGGCCGATGCCGAAAAGAAAACCCCTGCCGCGAGCAACACACCGATCAGAACGCTTTTTTTCATCAAGTCCTCCAATAAAAAAACCACGAGATGTCGGCGCCTTCCTGGCGCGCGTTACCTTCGTGGCCTCGATTGATAATTGTTGTAAGAATTGGTCGTTAAGACTTCGATGATGCTTGCGGGCTTCCTGCTCGCGATTATGCGCAACCTATTATCGGAAAAGTCCCCCCGAGTCAATGGTAAATCGGTTTTCATGAGAGGCGGGAAGGATAAAAAAAATCGTCCCAAGACCTGAAAAGAGAGTCTGGAATTCTTGACTTATAATAAAAGTAATGGTAGTTTGGGGTTCCGAAATGCATAGAGATAAATTTCATAAGGCTTCCGCACCCGGGGCGGGGTCATCCAACACTTTCACAGAGGCGCTATGGATTCGGCAAAACCCGACGATCTCTCTTTTCAGACCGGGATTATCTCCCGAATGATGCATCTGTACGGGTGCGCCGGTGATGCGGGTCTGGCCGAACGCCTGGGGGTTCAGAAGGGGGCGGTCTCCAATTATCGAAACGGTCGACGCAAGATCCCCATTACCCTGCTCTACAAGGTGGCCGCCGACACCCATACGACCCTCGACTGGCTCATGGCCGGCAAGAGCGCCGAACCGGCGCCGGTGCTGATGGTCCAAGAAACCGAACGGTACCGGACCTTTCAGGATGAATCCGCCTTTACCAACTACCTGCCGGTCCGCCTGCTTCGAGACAGTATCGCGGCCGGAACCCCCTCCGAGATCCGGGACGGCGACATCGAGGGGTTCTGCCTTATCTATGCCGATAAATCCTGGATGCCCGGCGCCCCGGAACACTACACCTGCTGCCGGGTTCGCGGAGACAGCATGTATCCGATTCTCACCAGCGGGGATATCGTGGCCATCGACCACTCCCAGAAAGATCCGGCCCGGCTGAATAAAAAGCTGACGGCCTTCCGCAACGGCGACGGGGCCACCATCAAATGGCTCTCCTGTGCCGATCGGGATCGGGTGCTCGGCATTCCCGAAAACAAGGCCGAGATGGAGAGCACCGTCTGTCTGGTGGGCGAAGAGATCGCCGGCGGCATCATCGGACGGGTGGCCTGGTGGTGGGCCAAGCGGTAGGGTGGTTTTTTTCGCCTGCTGATTTCGCCCCCGTTCAATCGATTCCATGCTTTGGTTTATCTTGTCTCTGCTCACCGCCTTGTCGGTGGCCACCCATGACACCTGGATCAAGCGGTATTTTTCCCACCTCAGCCCCTATGAAATGTCGGCCTATCCGTTCCTCTACAGCCTGCCGCCGGTCGCGGCCACTTTGGCCTTCGTTCCGGCGCCTCCCTTGGATTTCACTTTCTGGTGGTGCTTTCTCGTCAGCATTCCCCTGAACGCGGTCAGTTTTCTGGTCTACATGCGGGCGATCAAATTGTCGCCGCTCTCCCTCACGGTGCCCTATCTGGCTTTTACCCCGGCATTCATGATTCTTACCGGATACCTGTTTCTGGGAGAGATACCCAGCTATCCGGGCATGGTCGGCATTCTGGTCATCTGCGCAGGGGGATATATCCTGAACGTCGACCCCCGGCAATGGACCCTGTGGGCCCCGCTCAGGGCGGTGTGGCGGGAGCCCGGTTCCCGGCAGATGCTGGGAGTGGCCTTTATCTACAGCTTCGCCTCGGTGATCGGGAAAAAGGGAATCCTCCATTCCTCGCCCCTGTTTTTCAATCTTTCCTTCTTTGTGGTCTTCAACATCACCCTGGTGGTCCTGTTGCGTGCCACCGGCCGCATTCGCCTCTCCCGTTTTAAAGAATTCCCATTGAAGGGGGCGGTGGCCGGCCTCCTTTTCTATCTTCATGCCCTCTTTCACGGATTGGCCATCGCCATGACGCAGGCGGCCTACATGATCTCGGTCAAACGCCTCAGCATCCTTTTCAGCGTTCTTTACGGAAAACTGGTGTTCCGGGAGGCCAACATCACCCTTCGGTTCAGCGGGGCTCTGTTGATGCTGGCCGGCGCCCTTCTCATCACCCTACAGGGCCGATAAACCCTCGTCGGCGCTTTTAATGCTTGATTTCAGAAAAAAAATGCTATACCTCCTGCCATAGTGGAAGGGAAAGGGGGCAAAAGGGACACGTTGCCGATTCACGAATTCAACACCGGCCGCCGCTTGTTGGGGACATTGAAACAGGGAGCGGATCTGATCAGCGCCGTCGAACGATTCTGCAGGGCGAGGTCGGTGCGGACGGCCCGATTTTCGATCTGGGGGGCGGTATCCGGCTTTACCGTCGGGGTCTACGATCAGACCCAGCAGGTGTATGTGACCCATTCGGAAACGGCCCCTCGGGAGCTGGTTTCCTGTACCGGAACCGTTTCGCAAGAGAACGGCAGACCGGCGGTTCACGCCCGGATCATTCTGGCCGATGCAGAAGGCAGGCTGACCGGAGGGCGTTTGTTTTCAGAAACCCGCATCTTTGCCGCGGAACTGGTGTTGACGGAACTGCTCGGTCCGGCCCTTGAGAGAGCGTATGATTCGGATACCGGCATGATGCTGTGGAGGCCGCCCGGTGCGCAACGCGCGTGAGGGGCGGGTTTTCATACCGGCTGGTTTTTTTGACTGACCTGAGGAGGTAAAATGGAACTGAAGATCAACAAGGCGGAACAGCTGAAGCCGAAACCCGAGGATGAAAACCAGCTCGGTTTCGGAAAAATTTATACCGACCACATGTTCAGCATGGACTACAACCCGGAGAAGGGGTGGCACAATCCTCGAATCGAGCCCTATGCTTCCCTGACCATGGACCCGGCCACCATGGTGCTCCACTACGGGCAGGCGGTCTTCGAGGGGCTTAAAGGCTACCGGACGGACAAAGACGAGATTCAGCTCTTTCGGCCTCAGGAAAACTTCCATCGGCTGAACCGGTCCAACCGGCTGCTGTGCATTCCGGAGATCGACGAGCATTTCGCTCTGGACGCCCTGAAGGAATTGCTTCGGGTGGAAAAAGACTGGATCCCCGGGGCCCCGGGTACCTCCCTCTACATTCGGCCCACCATCGTGGCCACCGACGTCTACCTGGGGGTGCGGGCCTCCCACACCTACCGGTATTTCGTCATTCTATCCCCGGTGGGGGCCTACTATCCCGAGGGGTTCAATCCGGTCAAGATCTGGGTGACGGCCCACCATGTGCGGGCGGTTCGGGGCGGCATCGGCGAGGCCAAGACCCCGGGCAACTACGCGGCCAGTCTTTACGCCACTCAGAAGGCCCAGGAGAAGGGGTACACCCAGGTGCTCTGGCTCGACGGGGTGGAGCAGAAGTATGTGGAAGAGGTCGGCTCCATGAACATCTTCTTTTACATCGACGGCGAACTGGTCACCCCGGCCCTCAACGGCAGCATCCTGCCGGGGGTCACCCGGGATTCGGTGTTGCAGCTGGCCAAGCTCTGGAACATCCCCTATTCGGAGCGGCG
>JAABSQ010000163.1 GCA_011390315.1 Desulfobacteraceae bacterium | reverse complement strand
ATGCCGGGCTCGAAATTTTTCAGGGCCCCGATCTCATCCAACGGGCCGGGCTGAGCAGTCAGGGATGATGCGTATCCCTGAGCCAGAATACAGAGAAAAGAAACAGCGAAGAGGATCGCCTGTTTATCGAGAAAAAATCTGATGCCGGCCATATTCGGCTCTCCCGAGTCTGTCTTAATAGGTGAGTGTCAGAGACAAAGTGGAAATGTTGCGGGTGTATTCGAAATCATTGATGTTGGAGTCGTTCTGAGTGTAACGGTGCTCGGCCAGAACTTTCAACCATTCTTTGTAAATTCGGCGGGACAGAGAGATTCCGGCAATAAACCGGTCGTCATTTCTTTCGACCCCGTACACCCGATCGGCGGTATCGTACTGTTTGTCCTGGTACTCCATGGATACCCCGAAATCCAGGCGCCAGGGAAGATTAAACTGTGCCCCCGCTCTGGCCCGCCATCGGGTATAGAACTCATCCGATTGGGAGGCGGCGGTGTCTTCGTAGCCGAATCCGGCAAAGAGGCGCCCCCGCTGGTCCAATACACTGTAAAAAGCATCTCCAAAGACTTCGTTGGTATGCCCGGTACGTTCCCCGTCCTCGAAATAATGGTTGTCGTGGTACCGGTAGGACAGACGGGTCAAAAGGTTTCGGTTCACCCGCCACAAGGCCTCCGGTTCCAGGCGATGCTGTCTGAGATAGCTGTCCGAATCCACCCAGTAATAAACCGGCTGATAATTAAACCGCAGGATAAACGGCTGCCGATTATAGGAAAGATAGAGTCGGGGAAGGGTTCCGATGAGGTTATAGGCATCCAGGTCGTCATGCCAGGTCTGGTAATGGCTGTAGCCGATGCCGGCCGAATACCGGTCCCGAATCAAGAAATCATACTGGCCGGTCAGATACAGCAGGGTGGCCCAATCCGACTCATCGGAAAAGAGGTCGATATCATCCGGTTCCAGACGGACATTGTCGTCATACCGGCGGCCGGCTTTCAGAAAGAGGCTGAAAGGACGCAGCCGTACTTCCTTCTGCTTGAGGGCCGCAATCCAGCGGGCGGCGTTTTCACCGAGAATGCCGGGTTCGGGAGCTTCCAGGACCCGGTTGAACATGGCCACCGATTGGTCGATATCGCCGGTTTTCTGATAGCAGATCCCGGCGTAATAGTATCCGTTGGCCCGAATGGTCGGGCTGTTTTCCGCTGCCGTAATGAAATAGTCGGCGGCTTCCGCGCAGCGTTCCTGTTTAAAAAGCGTGATTCCCGCATAGTAACGGGCCAGAACATGCTCGGGCTCTTCTTGGGCAATCGCCTGAAACAGGGACGCGGCCCGGGCGTGGTTCCCCATTTTATAGTGCAGAAAAGCAAGGTCATACTGAAGACCGGGGATTTTCGAGTCCAAAGAGGCCGCTCTCTTCAGGTAGGTCATCGATTCTTCGTAGCGGCCCATCTTCAGATAGGTCTTACCGAGGTAATGATGGACGTAGGGATTGTCCGGGCTGAGGGAGAGTGCAATGTTCAGGTTGGTTTCGGCATCCTTGAGATCGCCCTCTTCAAACGCGAAAACGCCGAAATCGAAATATGCGCGACCTTCTTCCTGAAATGCGATCACCTCCTGCCCGTAAGCGGGGAGTCCGACCAGGAAGACCAGTAAAAACAGGAGACTTGTCAGGCTGCGTCCAGGCATGGTTTCGATCCTCAGTAGACAACGATGGATGGGATACAATGGTCTGTCTGTCTTCTTATCCATTTCTCACCGGCTGAAGCGAATGTCAATGGGAAAAAGTTGAAAATAGGAATACGGAAATTGGATATTTACGATTTCGGCATGTTGCATGTTCGTTATCATGACGTTGCCTGCTGCATTCGATGATTATAGAAGAAGCCGAGTTGAAGAACAATGAAAGAGTACCCAAACCGGATTTGCCGTATGTTCTAATCCCTTTGACATTCATCCCGTAATCGACCTATAGTTGAAGTGAGTGCCGGATGAAGAGGCTTGGGTGATGAGAGCCGCTGGCATCCTTTTTCCGTCGGCACAAAAAAATATGAACGGAACGGCCCTGAAAATCGGGTTGCAGATAAGGAGAAAGAGATGGATTTGCAATTGACCGGCAAACGCGCACTGGTCACCGGATCGACCCTGGGCATCGGATTTGCGACCGCCATGGCCCTGGCCCGGGAAGGCGCATTCGTCATCCTGAACGGCCACTCTCAGGCGCACATGGACGCGGCCGTGAAAAAAATCCGCGAAACCGACCCGACGGTGGATATCAAGGGGGTGACCGCGGATTTGTCCAATATGGAGGGTGTTTCCAAGCTGATCCGCGAGGTCGCCCGGGTCGACATCCTGGTCAACAACATGGGGGTTTATAATCCCAAACCTTTTCAGGAGATCTCCGATGAGGAGTGGTTTCAGGTCTTTGAAACCAATGTCATGAGCGGGGTTCGGCTGACGCGCCATTATCTGCCCGGTATGAAAAAGCGCAACTGGGGCCGGGTGATCTTTATCTCCAGTGAATCGGGAATGTCCATTCCGCCGGACGTGATCCACTACGGGATGACCAAGGCGGCGTATCTCACCATTTCCCGGGGGCTGGCCGAGGATGTGAGCGGAACCGGAGTGACCGTCAATTCGGTCCTTCCCGGCCCCACCCACACGGAAGGGGTTTCAGAATACATTCGAAAGCTGGCCGACGAAAAACACATCAGCCGGGACCGGATGGAAAAGGAATTCTTTCAGATCGCCCGGCCCCATTCCTCCATGAAGCGGTTTCTCGAACCCGAGGAGGTCGCCAATCTAATTCTTTACATTTGCAGCCCGCTCTCCTCGGCCACCAACGGCGCCTCCCTGCGGGTAGACGGGGGTGTGATCGGTTCGGGGTTTTAGAGCGGTCACCGTCGCTTCGGTGGTCCGCGATTTCTCGAATCCGATGAAAAAGGCCAGCAGAGAGGGTATCACGAACAGGGTAAAGAGGGTGGAAAAAGCAAGCCCGCCCAGAAGCACGCTGCCCAATCCGCGATACAGTTCGCTTCCGGAACCGGTGGCCACCACCAGCGGAGAAAGCGCGAACACACTGGTGGAGGCGCTCATGAAAATCGGCCGAATCCGGGTCCGGACCGCCTCGGAAACGGCATTGATCCCTTCAAGCCCTTCATATCGGACATTGTTGAGCGATTGGTAGACGATCAAAATCGCGTTATTGACCACCGTTCCCACCAAAATTACAAAACCGAGCATGGTCAAGACATCGAATCCCTGGGGCGTGATGAAGATGTTCACCAGTTTCAACCCCACGAAACCGCCCGCCGCCGCCAGCGGCACGGTGAACAGGATGATGAAGGGGTAGAAAAAATTTTCAAACAGGGCCGACATGAGCAGATAGGTAATGACCACCGCCAGAAGAAAGTTCCACTGAAGCGCCTTTCGGGTGGCGGTCAGCTTGTCGGCGTTTCCGCCTATGCCGACGGTGACGTTTTTCAGCTGCCCCTGCCGCTCCATGGGCGCAATCAGATCGTTTTCAATCGTTTCGATGGCGGTCTGCAGGGGCATCTCGGCCGGCGGGGTCACCTGAAGTTTGACGGTCCGTTTCCGCTCCAGATGATTGACCTGGGTCATCCCCTGACTGTACCGGATATCGGCCACGTCTCCGATTCGAATCAGGCTTCCGTATCGGTTGACGATCAGGCTGTTGAGGAGATCCTCGGGGGTTTGGAAGGTCCGATCGTCTCCTTTCAGAATCAGGTCGATCTGTTTCACCCCTTCGGGCCGGAATTCATCGATTTTTCGGCCGTCCATCAACACGTCCACGTAGACCCCCAGATCTTCTTCGGTGAAGCCGTTGGCGGCCAGCTTTCCCTTGTCGGGAAGAATGCTCACCTCGGGATAGCTGATCTCCAATGAGGGCACCGGCCGGACCTGGCTGCCCGGAACCTTTCCCATGACGCCGCCGTAGAGCTGTCGGGCGGTCCCGATGATCTCCCCCAGGTCCTCCCCGGCGATGTTGACGTCGATGCTTCGGCCTCCGCCGATGTCGCTCTGGAAAATCCCCGCCTGAATACTGACGCCGAACATGTCCGGAATCGTCCGAATGATCCGGTTGAAGAGGGGCATCATTTCACCGGCCCGGGTCTCGTGAACGGAATTGGCGCCGAAAAGGTTGAGCTCCGGGGTCGCCACGTAAAAAAGGTTTTGGATCCGGGGAATCCCGTCTTTTCCGTCGGTTTTCCGATAGGGCTCGGTTTGCTCGTAGATATAATCCCCGATCGCTTTTCGTTTCTCCACCGAAGACCCGGGCGGCGGAATCAGGATGCTGATGACCAGGTTCCGGTTGCCCTGGGGAAGGTATTCGGCCTTGGGAATCAGCCAGGCGATCAGGGAAATCGCCATCGTAGTGAAAAGCGCCACGCAGGTGATTCGGGTGAGTGTGGTTTTAAGAAAAAAATCGGCTATGGACATGATAATGCCGGCCAGAAACCCGCCGATTCTGCCGATAATGCCGGGTTTGCCCTGTCTGGGGCGGGGGGTCCGCTGGTAAAACTGGTTGAGAATGCTGGGAATGACCGAAACCGAGACCATAAGGCTCAGGATGATGGA
>JAABSQ010000162.1 GCA_011390315.1 Desulfobacteraceae bacterium | reverse complement strand
TATCCCGGAACAGCTGCCCCGCTTCCTCCTGAATGAAAATGACCGGGACGAACACGGCGACGGTGGTAACGGTGGAGGCGAAGACGGCCCCTACCACCTCTTTGGCGCCTTCATAGGCGGCCGGGAACGCCTTTTTGCCCAGCCGGCGATGGCGGTCGATGTTTTCCAGGACCACAATGGCGTTGTCCACCAGCATGCCGACCGCAAAGGAAATGCCGGCCAGGCTGACCACGTTCAAATTTCGGTGAAACACCCAGAGAAAGATAAAGGTCCCGATGGCGGAAATCGGAATGGCCACCGCCGTGGTGATGGTGGCGCTGATGCTCCGCAAAAATACCAGAAGAACGGCGATGGCCAGAAGCCCGCCGATCAGAACGTTTTTCTGAACGATATCGATGGAGGTATTGATATAAGGGGCCTCATCGTAAATCCAGTCGATGAAGATGTTTTTTTCCGCCAAAACATTTTCATTGAGGTGAGCGACCACCTGTTTGAGGCGTTCAATCAGGCTGATGACATTGGCGCCGGGTTCCTTCCGGACCCCGATCACGATCCCCTCTTGGGCGTTCTGCATCACCGTTACCGCCTGCTTGTGGTAACCGGTGGTGGTCGTGGCGACATCCCGCAGCAGTACCCGCTGGATGCCGTCATCAAAGATGACGACCTCCAGCGGATCATCATAGGTCTGAAACTGGCTGGTCGTGCGAAGCCGGTAATCTTTTTTGCCCACCCCAAGGGTGCCGGCCGAGAGGTTCCGGTTGGCGCCTCGAATTTTCCGGGTCACTTCGTCGATGGTGATATTGTGCCGGGCCATCTTTCCGGCATCCAGGACGACGTGAAGCTCTTTTTCGGTCCCGCCCCCCACAAAAAGAGAGCCCACCCCTTCGACCCGCTCCAGGTGCTGGCGGATCTCGTTTTCAAAGAAGGTCATGTACTTGACGATCTCGGCCGGATCACCGCTCTTCATCTTCATCATGGTCCAGATCACCGGATTGCTCTGGGCCCCGGCCGCATCGATGGACGGGCGGTCCGCATTGGCCGGATAATCGGAGACCTCGTTGAGTTTGTTGGATACCCGCAGAAGCGCCGCATCCAGGTCGGTTCCGACCCGGAAGGTCAGGGAAATCTCGCCGTAATTGTTGTAACTGGAGCTTTCCATCTTGACCAGGTTCTGAACCCCTTTGAGCTTTTCTTCCTGGTTTTCGATGATTTCCTGCTCGATTTCATAGGGGGTGGCGCCGGCCCAATTGGTTCGGACGGTGATCTTCGGCTCTTCCACATCCGGGGTGAGCTGGACCGGCAGTTTGTTCAAACCGATGAGACCGAACATGACCACCAGGATGACGCCGACGGCCACCGTGATCGGCTTGCGAATCGAATACTCGATGATATCCATTGAGCTATGCCCCTTCTGTCGCCTCGACGGGTTGATCCGGCTTCAGACGTTCATTTCCGTCCACCACCACCGACATGCCCGGCTGAATGTGGGGATCATTGACGCCCACCTCGGTCCCCATATAGGAAACGATGGTCACCGGAAGAATCGCGGCTTTTCCTTCTTTGACGGTATAAACGAAATCCTTGCCCTGATGTTTGACCAGGGCGTCTCTGGGAATGATTTTCAGATTTTTCCGCTCGCTGACCGGCACATACACGGTCGCCGACATGTTTTCCGCAATCGGGACCGAAATATCCCGAATGTTGCCGAGACGCACCTTCAAAAAGACCTGTTTGGTCTTTTGGTCGGCCACCGGCAGAATCCCGGCGGCCTCGCCGGATAATTCGGTATCGTAGGCGTTGATCACCACTTCCAATTGATCGCCTTTTTGGACGAACTGGATCAGGTCTTCGGCGACCGGCACCTTTGCGAACAGATCGTTGGCCGAACCGATGCGGTAGAGCATTCGGCCTTGAATCACCCAGTCTCCCATGTCGACGGTCTTCTCCAGAATGATGCCGTCGAAGGGGGCCGGAATCACACATTTGAACCGCATCAGCTTGATCTTGGAGAGACTGCTTTCCAGTTCTTCCCGCTCCTTGATCAGTTCCTGATGGGCGTAAAAAAGATTGTCAAAATCGATTTCGCTGGCCGCCTCTTTCTTGAAAAGCTGTTCATACCGCTCGAGATTTTTTTGATTTTTCTGAATCCGGACATCGAGCTGTTCGAGTTTGGCTTCGGCCAGGGCCACGTCCTTGTCCAGAAAATCAGTGTTGATATGGATCAGGGCATCGCCCTTGTCGACCAGATCCCCTTCTCGAAAATGGACCTCTTGAACCTGGCCGGCGACTTGGGTGGAGATACGGCTTACCCGATCGAAATAAAGCATTCCGATCAGCCCCGCCTGTTCCGCGGCCGGTTTTTCGGTCACCTTCACTACCCGGACCTTGGCGGGCGGCTGTTCCTGAGCGGAAACCAGGGGGGCGATAAACACCAGAAGACCGACCATGCTGAGTATTGTTGTTTTCATGATATTT
>JAABSQ010000161.1 GCA_011390315.1 Desulfobacteraceae bacterium | reverse complement strand
TCAACCGGGATGTGACCGTGGCCATCCTGAAAAAATTGGGGTTGCATGCCGATGTGGCGGTCAACGGCGCCGAAGCCATCAAGGCCCTGGCATGCACCCCCTATTCGGCGGTCCTGATGGACGTGCAGATGCCCGAAATGGACGGGTTGACCGCCACCCGGACCATCCGTGATCCGGCCTCCTCGGTCCTCGATCATGCGGTCCCCATTATCGCCATGACCGCCCACGCCACCAAGCAGGATCGGCAAAACTGTCTGGATGCGGGCATGAACGACTACCTATCCAAACCGGTCACGGCCGAATCTCTGGCCAAGGTATTGGGCAAATGGATCGAACCTCGCCCCGAATCCGCCCCGCACACCTCCGTCGAAAGACATCAAGGGAGCTGTCCCCCTTCCGGTTCGGGACTTCGGGCCCCGATTTTTAACAACACGCTGCTGATCGATCGGCTCCTGGGCGATGAGCCGCTGGCCCGGCGGATCATTCAGGGATTTCTGGACGACATCCCGGCTCAACTCGAGGCCGTGGCCCATTCCCTGGAATCCGAAGACGGCCCCGCGGCTGAGCGCCGGGTTCACGCGGTTCGAGGGGCGGCCGGCAATGTGGGAGCAGAGGCGATGAGCCGGGCCGCCCTGGAGGTGGAGCAGGCCGCGGGACGCATGGACCTGAAATCCGCCGAAGCCGGATTGAGGGAATTGAAGGCCCGGTTCGTTTTGTTGAAAGAACAGATGGAAAAATGGTTGGCAGAAGAGGACCGGTGATATAGAAGGTCCCGGGCCGGGTCGAGTGAAGCGGCTGGTTTCGGCAGTCGAAGGCAATTTATAAAAAAACCCCGAAGAGCGCTGTGTCTCCTCGGGGCTGATCTGTCCTTCACGTCTCGTTACCGGAGTCGGACGGTCAGGATTCCGGTTCCTTCAATTCGGCCATGCGGGCTTCCACCGCTTCCAGCTCCGCCCGAAGCCGTTTGGAATGCTCCTCCAGGGCCTCGGCCTCAGCTTCCGGCGCCATGGCCTGAGGATAGGCCGCGTATCCGGCGGACGGATCATTATAATCGACGTCATCGGCTCGACCGCCGAAGCTCCGAGCGAACCCTCTGCCGAATCCCCGACCGAATCCTCTGCCCGGTCCGAAACCGCGCCCGTACCCGGCGCCTCGGGCCATGCCTCGACCGCAAGGCCCCATGCCTCTGCCGCTCATGGATCCCCGGCCCCGGGGACCGGTTCTGTCAAATCCCGGCATATGGATGCCTCCTTTCCTGTTATTCAGGGTTTCTGTTTCCGCGGCGGCCGCCCTTTCGGCCCTGACCGCGATCCTCATCATTTTCCCGGCAGATTCCTTTACCGAAGCCTCGGCCGGCGCCTTGCCCCTGGCCGCGGCCCCGCTCGGAATCGCCGCCGGCGCTGTTTCCGCATTGCCCCCGGCCTCTTCCGGTTTTCGGTCTCCGACCTTCGGGTCCGGTTCTATCCTGTCCCGGCATAATCATGCCTCCTTTCCGTTTATGAGCCGCCGCCTCGGCCGCCGCGAAACCGGCGCCGCCGGCGTCTGCCCATGGTGTAATGCCCGCCGCCGATGGTGAGGGTCTTCCCGGTGACCACCGCCTCGGCCAGAATGGACCGGGCACGGCCCAGAATTCTGCCGTAGGTCTGCCGGGACACCTCCATCATTTCCGCTGCCCGCTCCTGATCCAGCCCTTCGAAATCGCTCAGGCGAATCGCCTCCAGTTCTTCCACGGAAAGGGAGATTTCTCCGTTGGATGGGGCATCCTGAGGCCCGTAGGCTGAAATCAGGGGCGGTGCGGTCACACATCGCGGTTTTTTGGGTCTGGGCATAAAAAAATCCTTGTTTTGGTCGTTTGACTTAAACATAACGCTTGCTCATAGAGACGTCAAGGTGCTTTATGGTCAAACGACAAAAATATTTTTTTCAACCTTCGTGTCGATTTTCCTTGACACTATCAAGAGAACACCTAAAATATACGGGTAAAAACCCGGCAATAAGGAGACCCAATGGCACAGCTTAAGGAAAAACGACGGACGGCTTTCGCACCGAATCACTCCGGTTTCATTCCCGAGACGACCGGGGACGCCGAAACCGAAGAATTGGTTCTCACGGCGGAGGAATGGGAATCGATTCGGCTTGCGGACCTGAAAGGCCTCTCTTACCAGGAAGCGGGCAAACGCATGAAGATGTCCCGGGCCGTGTTCGGACAGATCGTTCGCCGGGCCCGACGAACCATAGCGGATGCCTTGATTCACGGCAAAGCCCTGCGCGTGGAGGCGAAAACCGGCCGTTAACTCATGA
>JAABSQ010000160.1 GCA_011390315.1 Desulfobacteraceae bacterium | reverse complement strand
CTGTAACCAGCGGCGGTCTAAGAACATCAACCCGAGCAACAGGAGCAAACTCCGATGAAAGAGCATTGCAAAGAAGGGGCCTGCGGAAGCCACGCAGGCCCATCGCCCCACCAACGGCAACAGGCGGAGCAGGACCGGGCGGTCACCGCCTCCCTGAAGCGGATCCGCCACAAATTTCTGGTCATGAGCGGCAAAGGGGGCGTGGGCAAGACCAGCGTCTCCGTCAACCTGGCCATGGCCCTGGCCGCCAAGGGCCACAAGGTCGGCCTCATGGACGTGGACATTCACGGGCCGGACGTGCCCCGAATGCTGGGGCTCACCGGCATGCTGGAGATGAACGACAGCAAAAAAATGATTCCCGTTTCTTATTCAAAAACCCTTTCTGCGGTATCCATCGAATCGCTCATGACCGGCAAGGATGACGCCATCATCTGGCGCGGACCCATGAAGCATTCGGTGATCCGGCAGTTCATCGCCGACGTCGACTGGGGAGAACTCGACTACCTGATCATCGATTCCCCGCCGGGAACCGGCGACGAACCGCTCTCTGTGGCCCAGGTGATTCCGGACGCCCACGCCATCATCGTCACCACTCCCCAGGAGGTGGCCCTGGCGGATGTGAGAAAATCAATAAATTTCTGCAGAACGATGAAAATGGATATCCTGGGGGTGGTGGAAAACATGAGCGGGTATGAGTGCCCCCACTGCGGAAAACCGGTAGACATCTTCGGCTCCGGCGGCGGCGAGCGCACCGCAGAGATGATGGGGCTGGAATTTCTGGGCCGGATTCCCCTGGACCCCCGCATGGTGGCGGCCGGCGACACCGGCGTCGCCTACCGGGAGCAACACGCCGACTCCCCGGTGACCCGGGCCTTTGAAACGGTGGCCGAGCGGATGACCCGGGTGGTGGAAAAAACCGAATCCGAATCACCGGTCACCCCGGTCAAAAAAGAAGGCCGCATGCTGTTCGCCATCCCCATGGCCGAAGGCCGGCTGACCGCCCATTTCGGCCACTGCAAGGAATTCGCCCTGGTGACCGCGGAAAACGACCGGGTGCTGAACACAGAATTGGTCGAGCCGCCGCCCCACGAACCCGGCCTCCTTCCCAAATGGCTCGGCGACAAAGGCGTCGACGTGGTCATCGCCGGCGGCATGGGCGCCCGGGCCGTGGGCCTTTTCGAGGAGCGGAACATTCAGGTGGTGACCGGCGCCCCCTCCGAAGAACCGGAGAAGCTGGTGAAGGATTATTTTGACGGGTGTCTGGTGACCGGGGGGAATGTGTGTGATCATTAGTCGTGCTTAAAATGAAATGATGAGCAGGGGCTCGAACGTTTCCAAACCCCTGCCCATCAATTCCTGGCTTTCGCCGATTTGGTCCAAAACTTGGTACAGAAAAACACCCTTTTCTGCGGCGTTGCCTTCACCATCCATGGAAGCAGTTCAGGTTAATTCTAAATAATTCCAAGATGAACAAGCGCATCCTGAACTTCCTGTCGCAGTCTTCCAAATGCGGGAACCTGATCCAGCTGTTCTATTGATACGAACTCACCGATCTGATCCAGAAATTCAGCAGCCTTCCTTCGGCCTCCCCGTCGCCGTCGCGGAGATATTGCCCTTCTGCATACCTCATCCAGGGCACTTTTGGGATCAAGGATTCCCTCCACATCTCTGCCCCGCTCCGGCACGTCCAGTTCGGCATTTCCTTTTGTGGTACCGAATGACCTCCGCAGAGCATCTCCGTCAACAAGACACCATGCCTCTGTCTCCCGGACCGGAATCACCGCCACCGTCTGTCGGCTTTCTTCGCCTATTTCCCCGGCAATCGCCCGGCATGCAGGCAGAACAAGAGATTCCCGGGCCCCCGGGTAATCCCCGGAACCATCCGCATGGATGAACAAAATATGCCATGCATCCCGAGCTTCACGCGCCGCCTCGCGAATTCTGGTTTCCCGGCTTTCATCTCTGACCCGCGCCGGTGAATGAAGTTCCAGAACATCCCCGATATCCACCATCATTTTTGCATGCTGAAGACACATGTTCTCACACAACCGGCGGAGTACCGGTTTCAGAAATCGATGATCCGTCGGGCCTTCCGCAAAGAGCGCCAGACCAAGATATGCCATTTCAGTTCTCTCTGTTGACCGTGCCCAAATACTTTTCGACCTCGACATCGGAAACGACGGCCGGCTCTATTCCATCCAAAGAATACTGATGAGACAATTTTACAGGGCGGATTCTGGTTTTTCTTCGGACTGCGTTTTTTTGAGGATCTACGGTTGAAACCAGGTCCGCAAAAAAGACCTCATTTTGATGCAGTTTCGTGCCTGTCAGTGCAGACAATACAACCGGAGAATGGCTGTTGATCAATAATTGTGCCAAAGGTCCGTCGTCCGGCTCCTGATCTACGGTCACATCCGTGACCCGCTCCCGAAGCCTGTGGATCAATGTGCGCAATCGTGCCGGGTGGACGCCGTTTTCCGGTTCTTCAAAGCAGACAAGACCGCGATGTTTCGGGTCATAGAGCAGGGTCAGCAGCGCAAGCACCCGTAATGTACCGTCTGAAATCACCCGGGCGGGGAACTGAAAATCATCTCTCATCTTGACATATACGCGGTATTGCCGGGTATGCGGGTCATCTTCAACATCGACATCGATCACACCCGGAATCAGTTGCACCAGTTCAGCGGATATATCCGCCAGAATTCCCTTGGGCTCCTCCTTGTCGAAAGTCTCCGCTTTGATTCGCGCCAGCACCGCGGCAAGGTTCGACCCGTCCGGCAGCAGCATCTCCGCCGAAAAAATCGGCCCCATGGGTGTCGGCTGCCGAAGTGCGAAGGGGTTGAGCTGCAAAAACCGCCAGGATCGAAGTTCTTCCCGTAACGCAAACAGGTGGGGAAACTCCGTCGTGGTAATGCTGGACAATACCGTGGCCTCCGGAATATGGGCGGGGCGGGTTCGACCGGCCTTTCCATCCTGTCGGATATGAAAACTGACCTGGGCGCCTTCCGTCTTGGTTTCGAGCCAGGGAGAACGGCGGGCATATTTCAGATACTTGCTGCGAAATGAGTCGGAAAAATGGGCCTGTTTCCATGAGTCATGTTTTGCCAGAACCGGGCGAACCTCCTCCCCGGCAACGACAAGCCGTTCGATTCCGCGTTCATCCTGCCTTTTTTCAATTTTCACCTCATACCGAATGCGCGTATGCCTCAACTCCACCTCAGCCCCCCAGGGATCACGAATGGTCGGTTCGACGAGAACCTCCACGGCCAGACACATTTCGTTGGTGGTCACCGAGGGCCCAACCCGTCGAAACAGTTCATCAACTTCTCCCCGCAATCCTTTTACTGCCTCTTTTAAATCCTTGGAAGCCAAATTGGACAAAAACTGAATGGTATCGAATAGATTGGATTTTCCCGAAGCATTCGGCCCAAGAATGACGGCAAAAGAAGACAGATCAAGAGAAAAATTTTCAAAAGATTTGAAGCCGTCAATTTCGATGCGAGTTAACATGGGGAGTCTCCAATTGGCTTAAAGAGGTTAGTTCTCGATATCATGAGACCTTTTTTTATGAAAGAAAAAATCCATTGTTCCGCTAAATTGTAAGCATCCAACCCTGTATCCGTTTCACAAAGACCCCGGCAAAATTTTTATCCGGGAAAAAAAGCTTGTATAATCATCCATTCCTGCCTTAGATTCGCCGAACTATGGAAGCGGATGCATGGATCCTTGAGCGGGGTATGATCACCGCATGAACCCACATTTTTGACAAGCCGCGGCTTATGAACGCGGCAGTAACGCAAGAAATACGGAGGCATTTGAATGACGGACGGAGTAAAAACCGAATTGAATCTGGATGACATCGACCGCGGCACCCTGTTTCATCCATCCACTCACATGAGGGATCATGCCAGCGGAAAAATGGGCACGCCGCGGATTATCGAAACCGGCAAAGGCATTCGGATTCGGGACCAGAAGGGTGAAGAACTGATCGACGGGTTCGCCGGTCTCTATTGCGTCAATGTCGGCTACGGCCGAATGGAGATCGCCGACGCCATCTATGAGCAGGCCAAGAAGCTGGCCTATTACCACACCTATGTGGGCCATTCCAATGAACCGGTGATCCGGCTCTCCCACAAAATCATGGAGATGGCCCCCGAGGGCATGAGCAAGGTTTTCTACGGCCTTTCCGGATCGGATGCCAATGAAACCCAGATCAAGCTGGTCTGGTATTACCACCATGTGCTCGGCAAACCGCAGAAGCGCAAAATCATCTCCCGGCTTCGCGGCTATCACGGCTCCGGCATCATGACCGGAAGCATGACCGGGCTCCCGATTTTTCAGAATTACTTCAATCTGCCGGTGGATGATGTCAAGCACACGGTCACGCCCCACTTTTACCGGGAAGCCGAATCCGGCATGACCGAGCGCCAATTTTCCAAATGGTGCGCGGAAGAACTGGAGAAGATGATCCTTGCCGAAGACCCGGATACGGTGGCCGCCTTCATCGGGGAACCGGTGATGGGCACCGGCGGCATCATTCCGCCACCGGAAGGCTACTGGGAGGAGATCCAGCCGGTCCTCAAAAAATATGACATCCTACTGATTGTCGATGAGGTCATCACCGGTTTCGGCCGCCTGGGCAGGAATTTCGGGTCCGATCTCTACCACATTCGACCGGATCTGATGACCGTTGCCAAAGGTCTCACCAGCGCCTACCTTCCCCTTTCGGGGGTGATCGTCAGCGATCAGGTCT
>JAABSQ010000159.1 GCA_011390315.1 Desulfobacteraceae bacterium | reverse complement strand
AGGATTCGGCGGTTCGAACCGCGGCCCGACGCTTGGCCGGCGCCGTTCTTCGCTGGGAGCCGAACCCGGAAAAACTCCTGTTCGCCGCCATTCTTCGCGCCGGGGTCCCCATCGCCGACTGGCTCACCCGCCTTCTGCCCGGTTCCGCGGCGGTGTCGCTTTCCCTGTTTGTGGGTCCGGGGATCGACCGGGCCGCGCTTCAGATGATTCGAAAGTCCCACCCCGACCGAACCGTGGTTTTTGTGGACGGCTGGACCGGCCGGGGCGGGGTGGCCCGGGCCATACGAGACCTCGATGCCGGCCCCCTGGCGGTGCTGAATGATCCCTGGGGCTGGGCCGATTTCTCCGGCCGCCGAGGCGACCTCTTCTGCCCCACCGCCTGTTTCACCGGGGCCGCCACCCTCGGTTTTTCCAGAACCTTTATCGAACGACCGGGCGAGGTTTTCTCTGCCTACACCTTTCCCCGCCGATACTGCCGGAAAGACCTGGTCTCCGCCTGGCAATCCCATTGCCCGGACGCCTCCGAACTCCTTGATGCTGCCGAATCCGATGAGGCCGAGAATCGAGCCGAACCGTTCTTTAAAAAGACCCACCTTCGGCTCCACACCAATGAAGTCTGCCGGGCCCTCATCAACGCCGACCCGAAAACCCTTTATTTCCGGGCCGACGCCGCCGAAGTCCGGAAATATTATCCGCTGCTTCTGGCGCTGGCGGAACGACGACAGGTGCCGGTGGTCTATCAGGCGGGCGATCTGGATCTGTACCGGACGCAAGCGGCCTGCGATCTCAACATCGCCCGGTGATTTCATGACTGCGCGACGATCCCGATGCCTGGCGGTGGATCTCGACGGCACCCTGCTCCATTCAGAGCCTGCGGAACTGGCGATTCCGGGCCTTTCGGGGGTTCAATACATGAGCCGGACATCAGCCGATCTGCTCAGGGAGATCGCCCGGCGATTGCCGGTGATCATCGCCACCGGGCGCAACGCTCACAGCGTGGGCCGGGTCCTGCATCATCTGAACGGCATCTCTTTTCAGGGATTTGTACTGGAAAACGGCCTTTTGACCCGGCCGCGGCTGTTTTCAAAGGGCGGCCCGACCCGGCAAGACCCCTGGGAGCCGATCTGTCGGCGTCTTCCCCGATGGCGGCGATTGCACGATTATGAGAACTGCCTGGGTCTCGTCTTTCCGGAATCCGAAGCCTTTCCCCGGGCGGCCGTGGAGACCGCCCTGACCGAAGCCGGAATCGCCGGTCATATCCGATGCGAAACACGAAAGCTCTTTGTGTATCCGACCCCGCCCAGCAAGCGTGTCGGGATTCGGGCTTTCAATGTCGAACCGTTTATTGTATTGGGAGATGAATGGAACGATATCGACCTGCTGGAAGCCTCCCCCCATCCGGGGACTTTGGCCTCGGCCCATTCCGATGTCCGGCGGACGGTCCAATCCAAGAGGGGGTATTGCTCCCGGTGGTCCTCCCATGCCGGTACCGAGGACCTGCTTCGATGGGCCGCCGATATCGCCCGATCGGCTTTCGAAAGTCAACCCCGTCCATATAAAATCCAACCAAACGGAGATTCCATACCATGATTCAAAAAGCAGCATTATGTCTGAGCTTGGCCGTTTTCTTGATGGTGAGCGGCTGCGCCACCATGCAGCAACTCATCGATCCGCCCGAGGTCCATTTCAAAGGTATGCATATAAGGGATATCTCCCTTTTTGACGCCACTCCGGTCTTTACCTTTGAACTGATCAATTTCAATCCCATGGGCCTGGGCATTCGAAACATGACCTACAACCTCAAAATCAATGATCAGAAATTCGTCAAAGGGGTGACCGGCCAGGATCTGCGGCTCAAGGCCGCCGGTTCGGAAACCGTGGAGCTGCCCATCACCTTCAACTTTATGGATCTCTATGAATCCCTGTCCGAATTTCAATCCGCCGAGACCGCCGCCTATGATTTGTCCGGCACCATCGGGGTCGGCCCGTTCAACATCCCCTATTATGCCGGCGGCGAATTCGACATCCCCAAACTGCCGGAGATTTCCGTGGAAGGGGTGCGGGTCGACCGATTCACCACCGCCGGCGCATCTTTGGTTTTCGACCTCCGGCTGAAAAACGAGAATTCATTTTCACTCCATCCCAAAGGCCTCGACTATTCGGTCAAACTGGCCGGCAAAGAGATGGTCGAGGGAAAAGTGCGGGAGATCGGCCCGATTTCGGATCAGGGGGCCACCCAGTTGCAGATTCCGCTGAAAATCGATTTTCTGGAGCTCAGCCAGGCGGTGCTGTCCGCCGTCCGTGGCGCTTCCGCCGATTATGAAATCGCCGGCAAATTGAACTTCGATGTGGCGGGAAGGTGGGGCCAGTCGGTGCCGTTTCAGAAGGTGGGGGTGGTCAATTTTCGGTAGTCAGCGAAGAATGCATTCCCGAACCCAGGGGGCGGCCGCTGCCTGCAGCCGCTTCAGGTCCGCCTCGGAAAAAAGCCGGCTTTCGCCTTCAAAGAATTCCGGATGGAGAACCTCCGCCGAATGGTATTGCTGGAGGGCATACAGGCGGGCGTTTCGAATGAGGCGGCCGATATTTTCCACCACCGTTTCATCCACCAGGGGTTTGACACAGGTGGTTTTAAATTCGTAATCGACCCCCGAATCCATGATCAGATGAACCGATTCGATAATGGATTCGGGATCATTTTTTTTCCGGATCAGCGGTGCGTAGCCTTCCGGATCGGTCTTGAGGTCCATGGCCACATAATCCACCGCCCCCCTTTCAATCAATTCCTCGATCATTCGCGGACGGCTGCCGTTGGTGTCCAGCTTGATCGGATATCCCATCTCATGGATCCGTTCACAGAACTCGATCAGATCCGGTTGCAGGGTGGGTTCCCCGCCGGAAATCACCACCCCGTCCAGAAGCCCCCGGCGGGCGGCCAGAAAATCGAAGATATCCGATTCCTCGATCACGGCATCACCCGCCCCGTTCCCCCGGACCAGTTGAGGATTGTGACAGTAGGGGCAGTCGAAATTGCATCCCGCCGCAAACAGGACCCCGCTCACCTTTCCGGGATAATCGATAAAGGAATTCTTTTGCATCCCGCCGATCCGCATGGATGTGTCCCCCGGTCTCAGGCGACCTGAAAGGTTTTTCGTCGTACGAATTCGAGCTGCTTGCCGTCGTTCCACTGTTTGACCGGCCGCAGGTAGCCGACCACCCGGGAATAGATTTCGGTTTCACTGTGGCAGATGGGGCAGCTCTCCTGCTTGCCGCTCAAATACCCGTGATTCGGGCAGACGCTGAAGGTCGGGGTGAGGGTGAAATAGGGCAGCCGGTATCCGGCGGAAATCTTCTTGATGACGCTCTTGACCGTCTCGATATTATGGACCATCTCCCCCAGAAAGATATGAAGCACCGTGCCGCCGGTGTATTTGCTCTGCAGATCGTCCTGAAGCCGAAGAGTTTCGAAAATATCATCGGTATAGTTGACCGGCAGCTGGGTGGAGTTGGTGTAATAGGCATCCTCGTCGCTGCAGGGCTCGCCGTTGGCGCAGATGATATCGGGGAACCGCTTTCGGTCGAGCATGGCCAGCCGGTACGAGGTGCCTTCGGCCGGGGTGGCCTCCAGGTTGAACAGGGCGCCGGTCTCCTCCTGTATCTGAGAGATTTCGTCCCGAATAAAATCCATCACCTTTTTCGAAAAGAGCTGTCCCTGGTCGGCGCCGATGTCCTCGCCCAGAAAATTGAGGCAGGCCTCGTTCATGCCGATGATGCCGATGGTGGAAAAATGATTTTTCCAGTAAAACCCGGTGCCGTTTTTCACTTCCCGCAGATAGAACTTTGAATAGGGGTAGAGGTTCTTATCGGTGAAATTTTCGAGAATTTTCCGCTTGATGATCAGGCTCTCTTTGGCCAGATGGATCATCTCCTTCAGGCGGCTGAAAAAAGCCGCTTCGGTATCGGCCGTGTAGCCGATTCGGGGCAGGTTGACGGTGACTACCCCGATGGACCCGGTGAGCGGGTTGGCCCCGAACAGACCCCCGCCGCGCTTCATCAGTTCCCGGTTGTCCAGACGCAGACGGCAGCACATGGACCGGGCATCCTCCGGGGACATGTCGGAGTTCACGAAATTGGAAAAATAGGGGATTCCATACTTGCCGGTCATTCGCCAGACCATGTCCAGGTTGGGATTGTCCCAGTCGAAATCCTTGGTGATGTTGTAGGTCGGAATGGGAAAGGTAAAGACCCGGCCCTTGGCGTCGCCCGCCATCATGACCTCGGCAAAGGCCCGGTTGAGAAGATCCATCTCCGCCTGAAACTCGCCGTAGGTCTCGGGCTGCTCGACCCCGCCGATGATCACCGCCTGATCCTTGAGGACGGCGGGCGCGAACAGATCCATGGTGATGTTGGTAAACGGGGTTTGAAAGCCCACCCGGGTGGGGATATTGATGTTGAAGACGAACTCCTGAATGGCCTGTTTGACCTCCCGGTAGTCGAGATCGTCGAACCGGATGAAGGGGGCCAGAAGGGTGTCGAAATTGGAAATGGCCTGGGCCCCGGCCGCCTCCCCCTGCAGGGTATAGAAAAAATTGACGATCTGACCCAGGGCCGACCGAAGGTGCCTGGGCGGGGCGCTCTCCACCTTTCCTTCCACCCCTCGGAACCCCTGCATCAGCAGGTCTTTCAAATCCCATCCCACGCAGTAGACCGACAGCAGGCTAAGGTCATGAAGGTGAAAATCCCCGTTTTTATGGCTGTTTCGGATTTCCGGCGGATAGATCCGGTTGAGCCAGTATTCCGAGGTGATGTCGGAAGAGATATAGTTGTTGAGCCCCTGAAGGGAATAGCACATATTGCTGTTTTCTTTGATCTTCCAGTCGAGCCGTTCGATATAGTGCTCCACCAGGTCCACATGGGCCTTGGTGGCGATCTTTCGAATCTGGTTGTGCTGTTCCCGGTAGAGGATGTAAGCCTTGGCGGTGATGGAAAAGGGAGAGTCGAGAAGCACCCGCTCCACCACATCCTGGATTTCCTCCACCTCCGGAACCGAACCGAACCGCATTTCATGGGCCAGGGTCAGTACCCGCAGGGTCAGCTTTTTGGCCTCCCGCTCGCCGAATTCGCCGGTCGCTTGACCGGCCTTGGCGATGGCCATCGTAATTTTGGATGAATCGAACTCGACAACCCTTCCGTCGCGTTTCTGGATTGTATCAAACACGGGCGTCACCTCCACTCCTTTATACATAGTCACGGTTTGTCGGAAAACAGATAAGAATACCGGTGGGACATTTACAAGAATGCGGCACGATACGTCACCGTACTCTTGAGTGGAGATTACCGCAATATATTGTTATGTGTCAACAACAAAAATCAATATATAGGGTCAAAGCGGCCCTTGACGGTTTATATGGGAAGGCTAACCGACAGGATTGGAACGGAAAAACCGTTTCAAAAAAAGGACGAAAAAAAATCGCCGGGCGCCATGAATTCCGCTTGCGGCCCGACCCTCTTTACGGGTAAGAGTAAGCATCATGTTGCTCGAAGAAAGCCCGGTTTTCAAAAGAACCTTTGTCCCGTGGTATGACACCACCGCGGTCTGCATTCTCACGATCCTGTTTCTGGACGGGGTGTTTCTGTTCAGTGCGGCGGGTGTTTCCGTGGCCCGAATGTCCCCGGTCTTCTACCACCATATCTGGGTCCCGGTCCTCCTCATGGTCGCCAGCGGGGGGCTCATGGTCTCCATTATTTTCCGCCTGATCCGTCGGTATATCGACCGGCTCAGGCGGTAAGCTTCGCGGGGTCTCTACAACCCTTCCTGAAACTTCTGGAAGTTCATCGTCTTATAACTGTCGGTCTCGATGTACTTGAGCAGCGGCAGCATCATCTCCGGCGGAATATACCCGGGCTGGCTGCCGATGTTTTCTCCGTCTTCGGAAATAAACCAGGAGACCGGAAGCCCTTGGACATTGTATTCCCTGGAGACCTTTCGGTTCTTATCGGAATCGACCCGCACCGGGATGAAATTCTGGTTTAAATAGGCGATGACCTCTTTGTCCTGAAAGGTCTTCTGGTCCATCATTGTGCAATACCGGCACCAGTCCGCATAGAAATTGAGGAACACCTTCTTATCCTCGCTCTTTCCTCTGGAAATCCCCTTATCGTAATCCAACCACCGAATGCCGTCCGCAGCGGCGACATGCATCTCCTGCTTGGATTCCTCCGGGTCATCCGATCCTGCGAAACCGCAGGCGGTGAAAACGAATATAGACATCAGCACCCATACCATGAGTTTAGATTTCATCATGATCCCTTCTGTAAAAGCTGTTTTATATTTCACCATTCCACACCGGGAACAGAAAACCGGCGCATTTATAAACGAGACCGGACCTGATTCATCCGCGCCGCCAGCACCTCCGGCGGCACGAATTCGGTGATGGTCTGCTCCGTCAACACCCGACCGGATGAATCCGCGAACAGGAGGGTCGGCAATCCGATAATGCTGTATTTTCGCCGCAGATTTTCCACCACCGGATCGGCGGTCTCGGTAAAATCGAGTTTCAAAGGCACGAAATGTTCGGCCATTTCGATCACCCGGGCATCCCGAAGGGTCTCTTTTTCCATCTTCCGGCAGGCCGCGCACCAGTCCGCCCGAAACTCGATCATGAGCGGTTTGTTTTGGGCCTCGGCCATGGACAGGGCCACGGCCTCATCCACCAGCCAGTGAATTCCGGCTTCGGATTCCTGATTACCATAATTTGAGACGCTCATCAAGCGATCTCCGACGGCAAACCGGGCCGCATAGACGATGCCCAGGGTCAACAGCAGAATAGACGCCGCTTTTTGCAGCCGGTCCACCCCCCCGGCATCGGCATCCATTCGGTCCAGGGCCCCAGCGAATATCCCCACTCCGATCAAAAAGGCCCCCAATATCAATGTGAAAACCGGACCCGGAATCAGCGGCCGAATGTAATACAGGGCCACCCCGAGCATCAACACCCCGAAAAACTGCTTGAGCCGCACCATCCAGATCCCGGATCTCGGCAGCGCGGCAGCCGCCCCGGAAAACGTGCCGATCACCAGAAACAACATCCCCATGCCCAGGGCGAAACTCCACATAATCAAAAGATCGGA
>JAABSQ010000158.1 GCA_011390315.1 Desulfobacteraceae bacterium | reverse complement strand
TTCCGATCTGCGGGACATTCCATGTTGGATACGCTTAAAGACAATATGGTTCCGACGGCGATGATCGGCGTCGGCCTGGCATGGCTGGTCAAGAGCCATAAAAGCAAAGACGGCGGTCATTATGGCGAACATTACGCCTATGATCCCTCCATCGAGGAGGAATACCCCGAAGACCAGCTTCGCTACTATTCCGGGCCTGCAGGGGATATGCGAACCTATTATTCCGACCCGAGGGATAGCGGCGGGGGAAAAACAGCCCAACACGTTCGTGAAAAGGCGTCCGGCGCAGCCGAACATGTCCGGGAAAAGGCCAGAGCCGCCGGGGAGAAATCCGGTGAAATGATGGATCATGCCCGCGAGAAAGTCAGCTCCGCCGGTGAAAGGGCCGGCGAAATGGCGGGGGATGCCTGGGACAGAGCGAGCGATGCCGCTGGACACGCCGCCCACAGAACCGGGGAACTCTCAAGGAGCGCCCGAAATAAGTCGCGCCGGATGAAGGATGAAAACCCGTTGGTTATGGCCGGCGCCCTGTTCGCAGTGGGCGCGGCCCTCGGTTTTCTGATTCCGGAGACCCGCAAAGAGAATGAATGGATGGGGGAAACCCGGGATGACTTGATGCACCGGGCCCAAGAGAGAGGCCGCGACACCCTGGAGCGGATGGAGGAAGTGGCCAAGGAGACCGGAAAAACGGCCAAAGATACCGCCAAGGAAGAAGCCAAACGGCAGGGATTGGCGTCGGAGTCCGACACCAAAGGCCAGACTGCGGGCGGTGGATCGTCCTGAACCGAAACCACCGGCGCGGCTTCGGGCGTTCGCCCGGTAACCGGCACGGAAACCACCCCGCCGGCCAAATCGCCCACCAGCCAGCCCGACAAGAAAAGAGAAGAGGTACCCTAAACTAATGCGGGGGAGGTCCCCGCTTCTTTCATTCCCTTCGCTAGCGGCTTCGATTTTTCGGAGTCGCTACACTCTCCCTCCACAAACTGGTTTTCAGCTCAAAAAGTCCCGAATCATTTCCACACCGAACCAAAGAATCTCTTTCTCTGAAATCAATTCCTTACTGCGCTTCAACGCTGGACAAGCTCGGATTCAGGACGATGTAAATGACGCCGGACAGGTCATTCGGTTAGGCGGCCACGAATCACGAAACGATGATCAAAGCCGGTTTGGCCGACGGTCTGGGAGGCCCTGTTTTCTTGACAACATGCCGCCGCATTCTTACTTACGGCACTGGATTTTCCACTGAACCGGTCACTTGAATGGAATTCGGCGGATCGTAAATGGATATCTGGTTCGACACCCTTCATCAGACGGCCCGGCTGCTGCTGCGGATCGGGCCGGTCATGTTTCTCAGCCTGATCGGGGTCGAGGTGCTGATGCAGCTGGGGCTGATGAAAAAGCTGGCGCCCCTGGGACAACCTCTGGCCAAGGTCTCCAACCTGCCCTCGGAGAGCGCCCTGACCTTTCTGGCCGGAATCGGGTCTCTGGTGGCGGCCCATACCATGACCGCCCAGTTTCATCAGGACGGCCGAGTCACCGGCCGGGAGATGGTGCTGACCGGGGTGCTCAACACCACCCCCTTTCACTTCAAAGAGACCCTGACCTTTCAACTGCCGGTGGTGCTGCCGCTGCTGGGCCTGGAACTCTGCCTGATCTATATCACCGCCTTCTGGCTGGCCGGGTTTCTAAAGCTCGCCTTTGTGATCGGGTACGGCCGGTTCAAGATCCAGCGGCGGCCTCAGGACCGGGACGCCTTCGACGATCTGGTCTGCGATCCGGCGGTGGAAGACTGCACCCCGAGAAGCCTTGTGCAGATCCTCAAAGACGCCTTTTACGCCCGAATCAAACTGTTTCGCCGCATGATTCTGCTGCTGGGTTCGGTGACCCTCATTGTCCAATACCTGGCCAATTCAGGAATTCTCCGCGCTACCGACCGGCTGATCGCGCCCCTGACCGCCGTCTTCGGACTGCCGCCCAGCGTGATCGCCCCGGTCAGCGTCTATATCTTCAGCCCCACCGCCGGAATCACCTATATGTCGAACCTGCTGGCGGACAACATCGTCACCGAATTTCAGGCCATCGTGGCGCTTCTGGCGGGCAGTTTCATCATGATTCCGGCCACCCGGCTGCGCGGCACCCTGCCCCGGTACGCCGGGTATTTCGGATTCAAATACGGGGCCGTGGTCTGCGGCCTGACCATGGGGTTGACCATGCTAGCCCGGGGGGTGGTGCTGTTGCTGGTGCTGTTGTTCTACCGGTAACGGCCGATAGCTTGCGGTAATGGCCGATAGCTTGGCCTTGATTCGCAGAATGATGATCTCCGCCACCCGACCCGCCTGATCTTTCCCCCTGTTTTCATTTTCCCTTCTCCCTTTGATGGCGGATCGATCCATGGTGCGGGGCTGGAATTATACGTTCAGCGTGTGGGTGAAGAGCCTTTCCGCGTCCAGCTCTTTTTCGGCCAGGTCCACCAGGTGACGGTGATGGGTGAAGAAGATCACCTGGGTTCGGCCGGAGAGTTCGGCCAGCACCCGCAGGGTGGCCGCGGCCCGATCGTCGTCGAATTTGATCAGGATGTCGTCCACCACAAAGGGCATGGGTTCGTTTTTGGCCAGGTAGGCCTCCAGGCTGGCCAGACGGACGGCCAGATAAAGCTGATCGGCCGTGCCTTCGCTCATACCTTCTACCCGAACGACCTCCCGTCCCCCGGGCCGAACCCCCACCAGGAATCCCTCGCCGTGTTCGTCGAATTCCAGCCGCAGCCCTTCGAAGGCGCCCAGGGTCATGTGTGCGAAAAGCTCGGTGGCCCGGGAGAGGATCGGCCCCTGGTTTTTCTCCCGGTACCGCTCGATCGCCTGGTTCAGAACCGCCGAGGCCAGGCGCAGCCGTACATATTGATCCACTTCCCCCTCCAGCCGGGCCAGTATGGACTGAGATTCCTCGGCCAGCTCCGCGGCCCGGGCGCTGCCGTCCATCCGGGCCAGTTCGGTCTGTTCGCTGCCGATGGTCTGGTCCAGGTCCGACTTGCGGGCGTGAAGGGACTCGATCTCTTCGGTCAGCCGGTCCATTCGGGGCGGCAGGGTGTCCGGGTCGGGGGCCGAGGCCGACTCGATGAAGTCCGCCAGCGGGAGCCCCGCGCTCAACTCCCGTAAATCCTGGTTCAGCCGCTCCAGGTCGGACTCCAGGCGGGCCCGTCTGGCGGAGCGCTCTTCGGCCTCGGGCAGGGCCTCATGTTCCCGGCACCCGGCCTCTTCGCACATGGCCCCGAGCCGGGCTTCGATCTCGGATATGCGGCGCTGTGCGTCTTTGAGCCGTTTTTCCTCCTGGGCCGCCTGTTTCTCCAGCCCCTGGCGCCGGGTGTCGGCATCCCGGGCCCGGGTGAGGCGGGCGTGAAGTTCCGGCACCCGCCGGTCAAAGGGAAGGTCGGCCAGGTCCGGGGCCTCTCGCCGGGCGAAATCCGCGGTTTCTTCGGCGAACCGCTGAACCTCCGCGTCGATGCTGGCGATCCGTTTTTCCAGAATGGCCGCTTCCTTGCGTTTTTCAAAAAACCGTTTGATATCGTCGATCACCGCTTCGGCCTGACTGGGGGATGCCTCCTGTGTGAGCCCTAGCGGGATCATGGCCCCGGCCCATTGACGCCGCCAGTCGGCCAGTGCCTTTTCGGCCTTGCCGGCCCGCGATCCGGCCTCCTTCAGTTCGGTCTCCCGCGTCGCCAGGTCGGCCCGAAGCTGTTCCCGCCGGGTGCGAAGGCGGTGGATGCGATCCAGGGCGTTTTTGGCCCGGCGGGAAAGCGCCGTCAGGGTTTCGTCTTCTTTAGGACCGGGTTCGCCCACCGGTTTCAGGGCGTCCCCGATCTCCGCCGTCAGCTTTTGGATCTCCTCGCGAAGGGCCTCGGCCCCGTTTTTGCGCTCCCGAATTTCGGTCGTCCGGGCCGCCAGGGCTTCCTGGCGACCGGCCCAGGCGCGCATCTCCCGGGGCGACCGCGGGAGAATGCCCGCCGGCGCCCATGCCGCGGCCCATTCCGCCTCGATATCCGCCAGGTTCGTTCGGGCGGCTTTCAGCCGCTCCGTCGAATCCCGGTGTCGGGTGGCCAGTTTTTCCCGCTCCGCCGCCAGGGCCGCCTGATGGGCCACCCGGTCGGCTTCCCGCCGCAGCCGGTCGGCGACCGAATCGGCGGTTCGAACGCTGGTTTCATAGGCATCGGCCAGACCCAGGGCCGGGGGCGGCCCGTCGATGAACTCCCGGGCTGCGGATTCCGGGTAGTCTCCGATCTCCCATGCGGTGCGGACCAGCTTCCATCCTTCATCCCGTCGCTCTCGGGCCGCCTCAAGATCGACTTCGGTGGGCACATCCCCGGATAGCCGGATTCGGTGAATCTGCTCCTCCACCTCGGACCGGTTTCGGTCCAGCTCCTCCTGTTCCGTCTGAAGCCGCTTCACCGTGTCCGCGGCGTCTCCGAGTCGGGTTTCAAAGGCATCGATGGTTTCCATGGGCGGTATTTTCAGGGCCGCCAGCTCCCCCGTGGCGCCGGACCAGAGCGGGAGTTTTTCGATCGCCCGCTGAAGGTCCTGCTCGGTATTGCGAATCTCCTGGGTTTCGGTCTGAAACCGGGCCTCCAGGTCTCCCTTGGACCGGACCCGCTCCAGGGCCGCCTCCAGTTCGGCGATATCCGGCGGATCATCGGTTTCGGCCAGCTGCTCGGTCAAATCCCTGACCTGTCGGGACCGGGTTTCGATCGCCTCCTCGGCCGTCTCCTTGCGGGCCGTCAGCCCTTCATAGGCGCCGCCCAGCTCCCGCACTCGAATCACGGCCGTCTTCTCCAGCCGAAGGTCTTCGCCGTCGGCGGAGCGGTCTCCGCCCAGCCCTTTGAGGATATCCTTTGCTTCGGCCCGGGCCCCGCTTAACAGCCCCTCCAGCCGGGGGCGGTCGTTGCGGGCCTTGCGGTGGCTGCCCAGCTCCTGGTAAAAGGCTTCGATGCGGTCGGCCCGGGCCAGGAGCCGGTCGTCCACTTTCAGGTTTTCTCGATTCTGTCGGATCTCCGTCAGGTTTGCTTGGGCCTGTTCCGCCAGGTTCTGGGCCACCTTGAGCGCCTCAAATGCCTCGGCCCTGCGTTTGGAAAAATCCTCGGGCAGGAGCACCGCGTCCGCGATCTGTCCGTGTGCATCGAGCAGCTCTTTGCGGCGGGCGATCAGCGGAAGGGCCTTGGTGATCCGCTCCAGCCGGTTCAGCTCCGACTGTTTTTCCTCCAGGTCGGCTTCTACATCCCGTTTTTGGTGAAGGGCGGTGCGAAGGGCCTTGTCGTGGCGGTCCCACTCCCGGCCGGGCAGTTCGGCCTCGCTGATCGCCTTTTGCATGCGCTTGAGGTTTCGGATCCCCTCGTTGATGCGGGGCTTTTGGCCCGAGGGCTTGAACAGGTCCTCGGCTTCGGCCTGAAGGTCGGCCTGAATCTTGCGCAGATCGGCGATGCCGGAGCCGGCGGCAAACAGAATCCGGCCCACATCCCCGCCGCCCTGAATGATCTCCTCTCCGCCCCGAACCAGCCGCCCGTGGTCGATCCCGAACATGGTGGCGAAGAGGTCCTCATCCACCCCGCCGAGGCAGGTGAGCAGTTCGGTCTCCTCGATCACCGCGGTGTCGTCGGGTCCCCGCAGGGTGTTGGCCCGGCCTTTTCGGCGGATGAACGCCAGGGCCGATCCGTCGGGCCGACGCAGGGTGCCGCCGATCCGCATGCGGGTGTAAGGGTGGATGAAGTCGTCCGGGGAGCGTACCGGAATTCCGTAGAGCATCTGGCTCAGGGCCCGCAGGGTGGAGCTTTTCCCCGCCTCGTTGGGGCCGTAGATCAGGTGGAGGCCTTCGTGCCCATCGGAGAGATCCAGGGACAGATCGGTGAAGGGTCCGAAGGCGAGAAGGTCGAGGCGCAGAATCTTCATCGGCGGTCCCCCCGGACCAGCAGCCGGTGAAGCAGCAGGGGGCGGACCCGGGTCAGGATGTCCGCCAGCCAGTCGTCGTCTTCGGGCCGCAGAACGTCGGAATCCTGCCGAAACTCCGAGGGCAGCTTGCGCCGAAGGTCCTCCAGGACGGTCCCCAGGGAGCCGCGCAGGTCCGGGTCGTCCTGAACCGCATCGAAAAAGGAGAGGATTTCGCCCACCGGCCCGTCCGGGACCGAATCCTTGCTTTTGCGCGGGGGCGGTTCGGTGTTGAGCACCACCTTTTCCACCCAGATCCGCCCGGCCCCGGCATCGGTGGCCGCGGCCCGGATCTGGCTGATCCAGCGTTCGGGATCACCGGAGAGGATGTCGTGGACCCGACAAGGGCCGGTCAGCGCCACCCGGGCCGCCATGGGCAGGCCGTCCTGGGTTTCCAGGGCGGCTTCGAGGGCTTCGCAGACCTTTTCGGCGGCGTCGAAGCCGTCTGCGGCGTCGGTCATGTCGACCGCCAGCCGCATCCACCGCATTACGTCCAGGGGCTGAAACTCGAGGGAAGCATCGCCGTGGTCGTTCACGGAGACCACCATGCATCCTTTGGGATCGCACTCCCGAATGTGGCGGCCCTGAATGTTGCCGGGAAAGACGATGAAGGGCCGCTCGTGAAGGAGTTCCCGGGTGTGGATATGGCCCAAGGCCCAGTAGTCGTATCCTTTGCCGACCAGCCCTTCCACGGTGCAGGGCGCATAGGGATCGTGGCCTTCCCGGCCGGTGGCGGCGGTGTGAAGCATGCCGATGTTGAAGTAGCCGGGCAGGGCGGCCGGATAGGCCGGGGAAAGATCGTGGGTGATCGACTGGGTGGCGTATCCCTGGCCGTGGATTGCGGCGCCCAGGTCCTCCAGCACCAGGGTGTCGGGCCGGTCCACGGGAAACTGCCGGACGTTCTCCGGAAACTGGAGGGTTTTGGTGATGCGGCTGGCCGCATCGTGGTTGCCGCCGATCAGAAAGACCGGGATATCGGCTTCTCGAAGCTTGGCCATCTGGGCTGCAAAAAAGAGACCGGTGTTGTAGTCCTTCCACTCCCGGTCGAAGAGATCCCCGGCGATCAGCACGAAATCGACGGACCGCTCCAGGGCCAGGGCTACCAGGTTCTCCAAGGCTCGGCGGGTGGCTCCGCGCAGGGCCTCGACCGGTGCGCCTTCGTACTGCTCCAGCTTCTGCAGGGGGCTGTCGAGATGAAGATCGGCGGTATGGATAAAGGTGAA
>JAABSQ010000157.1 GCA_011390315.1 Desulfobacteraceae bacterium | reverse complement strand
AAACACGTACTCGGTCCCTTCCGGAACGCTTTCCACCTTTTCGCTGAAGAACCGGGTCAGGTGATTTTTCAAGTTTTCGACGCTGGCGCCGCAGTTCTCGATAATTTCAACTCCAAAATCGTCGTGCAGAATCGCAAACAGTATATGTTCGATACAGACATGATCATGGCGCTGTCTTCTGGCCTCTCTCACCGCAAACCCCAGGGTTGCGCTTAATTCCTTGCTGATCATGATTAATTCTCCTCCATTGTGCATTTGAGTGGAAAACTATTTTCCCGGGCCAGCCTGTGAACGGTATCCACCTTGGTCTCGGCCACTTCATAGGTGTATACCCCGCAGAGCCCGACGCCCTTGCGGTGAACATTCAACATCACCTGTGTGGCATCCTCCGCTGATTTGTGAAACACATATATCAAAATTTCCACCACGAAGTCCATGGTGGTGTAATCGTCATTGTGGAGCAACACCTTGAACAGGGATGGTTCTCGAATGTCCTCCCGGGTTTTGGATTCGGTGATCTCTTCGGTATTCGGCGTATTAAAGCTCATGGCTCATTTCCTTGAACACAGAATCTGGAGTTCGGCACTCCGCCGAGGGTTATGCATACCCGAGTTTATCTCCCGCAGCATTTCTTGTATTTTTTGCCGCTGCCGCAGGGGCAGGGGTCGTTTCGCCCCACCTTCTTTTCAGACCGCCGCACCGGCTTCCGCTTGGGAGACGGATTGTCCTCCCCGCCGGAAAAAACCAGGTCCTGCTCCCGGGGCTTTTGAAGCTGCCGCATCTCGTCGGGTTCGGCCACCTGGATCTTGAAGAGGATCTCAAGTGTCTCTTCCTTGACCCGGGCGATCATGTTGTTGAACATCTCGAACCCCTCTTTCTTATAGACGATCAAGGGATTCTGCTGGGCATAGCCCCGCAGCCCGATGCCCTCCTTGAGGTGGTCCATGCTGAGCAGGTGATCCTTCCAGAGCGCGTCCACGGTCTGAAGCATGATGATCCGTTCCAATTCCCGGAACCGCTCCGGCCCAATCTCGGACTCCTTGTTTTCATAGGCATCGATGGCCCGTTTGCGGATGAGATCGAAAATACCTTCTATATCGAGCCCCTCCATCATTTCCGGGTCGATATTCAGGCGAAAATTGAACTGCTTGAACACCGCATCATCCAGTCCCTGAATATCCCAGTCTTCGGGCGGAATTTTTTCGTCCACAAAATAGAGGGCCAGTTCCTCGGCTTTTTCCTGGATCATCTCCTCGATGGCCGGTTTCAGGTTTTCCCCCCGAAGAGCCTCCCGGCGCTGCTCATAAATCACCTCTCGCTGCTGATTCATTACATCGTCGTACTCGAGAAGCTGCTTACGAATATCGAAGTGATGGGCCTCGACCCGGGACTGGGCGTTTTCGATGGCCCGGCTGATCAGGTTGTGCTCGATCGGCTCCCCTTCTTCCATGCCCAACTTGTCCATGATGCCGGTGATCCGGTCGCCGCCGAAAATCCGCAGCAGGTCGTCTTCCAGAGACAGGAAAAACCGGGAGGAACCGGGGTCCCCCTGACGGCCGGAACGGCCCCGCAGCTGGTTGTCGATGCGCCGACTCTCATGCCGGCTGGTGCCGAGAATGTGAAGCCCGCCGAGATCGGTCACCCCTTCGCCCAGAACGATGTCGGTACCGCGGCCCGCCATGTTGGTGGAGATGGTCACCGCCCCTTTCTGACCGGCCATGGAGACGATTTCGGCCTCTTTTTCATGGTGCTTGGCGTTGAGCACCTCATGTTTGATGCCCCGCTTTTTCAGTTTTCGGCTCAGGTCCTCGGAGACGTCGATGGAGACCGTACCCACCAGCACCGGCTGCCCGACATTGTTGAGATCCGCGATTTCCTGAATCACCGCCTCGAACTTCTCCCGAGCGGTTTTATAGATGGAATCGGGGTAGTCGATGCGGATCATGGGTTTGTGGGTGGGAACGACCATGACGTCGAGATCGTAGATTTTCTTGAACTCGGCAGCCTCGGTATCGGCGGTACCGGTCATCCCGGCCAGTTTATCGTACATTCTAAAGTAATTCTGAAAGGTAATCGTCGCAAGGGTCTGATTCTCATTTTCGATCTTGACGTTTTCTTTGGCCTCCAGGGCCTGGTGCAGCCCCTCGCTGTAGCGTCGGCCGGGCATCAGCCGCCCGGTGAATTCGTCCACGATAATCACCTCGCCCTCTTTGACGATGTAGTCGACATCCAGTTTAAAGAGGGTATGGGCCTTGAGGGCCTGATTCACATGATGCAGCAGTTCGATATTGCCGGGATCGAAAATATTGTCGACATTCAGCATCTTTTCGGCCTTGGCCACGCCCGATTCGGTGAGCACCGCCGATCGGGCCTTTTCGTCGATGGTGTAGTCTTCATCCTTGTCCAGACGGGGAATGATGCCGTTGACCTGGTAGTAGAGGTGGGTCGATTTTTCGGCCGGCCCGGAGATGATCAGAGGGGTACGGGCCTCGTCGATGAGAATGGAGTCGACTTCGTCCACGATGGCATAGTGGAGGTCCCGCTGGACCAGGGATTCCCGCTCGTATTTCATGTTGTCGCGCAGGTAGTCGAAGCCGAACTCGTTGTTGGTGCCGTAAGTGATGTCGGCGTTGTAGGCCACCTTTCTCTCGGCATCGGTCAATCCGTGGACGATGGTCTCCACGGAGAGCCCCAGAAACCGGTAGACCTGGCCCATCCATTCGGCGTCCCGCCGGGCCAGATAGTCGTTGACCGTGACGATATGCACCCCTTTACCGCTCAGGGCGTTGAGATAGGCCGGCAGGGTGGAGACCAGGGTCTTTCCCTCACCGGTCTTCATCTCGGCGATGATGCCCCGGTGCAGCACGATTCCGCCGATCAGCTGGACGTCGAAGTGGCGCATCTTGAGCACCCGGACCGAAGCTTCCCGGACCGTGGCGAACGCCTCGGGAAGAATGTCTTCCGGAGTTTCGCCGTTTTCGAGGCGTTCCTTCAACACCGCCGTCTGATTCCGCAGGGCCTCGTCGCTCATGGCCTGCACTTGCGGTTCCAAATCGTTGATTTGTTCGACCAGGGGCTGTATTTTTTTCAGTTCTCTTTCGTTTTTGCTTCCAAAAACTTTGGTTAAAAAGTCGAATATCATAGAAAATATATTATTCCTTATGGGATGGGTTCATTCTCTCTATCATATATTGGGGTGCTGTTTCCTGTGAAATATGACCGCTTTTCCCGATATTTTTCAACCTATAATAAGATGCAATAAATGGATTGTCCATGATGAAAGCGATTTTTATGCCAGAGGTGAAAATACCGGGCCGGGGATTCGGAGGATGGAATCGTCCAAGAAAACCGGAGACTTCCAGAGAGCGCTTCAAGAACAAAAAGGGGAGATGAACCGGTCATCTCCCCCAGAAAACGGCAAATTTGGACGTAAATTTGTGCTAATTCAGGATATACTTCTGGGGGTCCACCGGCACTCCGTTGAACCGCACCTCGTAGTGGACATGGGGTCCGGTGGACCGCCCGGTGTTGCCCATGAGGGCGATCTTTTCCCCCCGTTTGACCTTTTCTCCGGGCGCTTTTAAAAATTCCTTCAGATGCGCATACCGGGTGACCATGCCGTGGCCGTGGTCGATGACCAGCATATTCCCGTAGTTCCCCTTCACATCGGCATAGGTGACCGTACCGTCGGCCGTCGCCAGCACCGGCGTACCCTCGGCCGATGCGATATCGAGCCCCTTATGGAATTCGTTGAGCCCGGTAAAAGGGGACTTGCGCCTTCCGAATATCGAGGTGTAGAGCCCCCTGGAGGGCCGGATGGCCGGGGTGGAGGCCAGCAGGTTCTTTTTGTTTTCCAGTTCATCAATCAGAGACTGAAAACCGTCCCCCTGGATAACGGCGGCCTCATTGATCTGATTGATCTGTCCGTGCATCTCCCGCATCAGGCTGTTGTGTTTTTCAGTCAGCTCCAGCTTGGGATCGATATCCTCGGGCATGGACCCGCCGATCCCGAAAAGCCCGTCCTGAATATCGAGGTGATCCAGATTGGCGATGATGCGGATCTGCTTTTCAAAGCCGTTGAGCGCCGTCAGCTTGGATTTCAGGCTGTTGATGTCTTCGGCGAACTTTTGAATCTGCCGGCGCTGAACCTCCACCGTCTCCTGCTGGCTGTCGATGGTGCGCCGAAGGTCGCTGTTGACCAGGTTCTTTTGCTTGAGAACTCGGTATTCCTGAAAGCCGTACCCAGCCACCCCGCACACCCCCCCGATCACCAGCACCAGGAAGGCGATGAAGAATTTGGAAATGGTAAACTGCCGAACGGGGGACCCGCTGGTGCTGAGCATAAAGAATGTGATTTTATGGCTCATAAGTTACCCGTAATATAAAAAGGGTTCACCTCAATTGCGACGACCAAACCGCCCCGCCGTATTCCGCGCTGCTCAATTCGAAAGGCGAAGCAGGCGCGGAACGGCGGTTTCATCGGTTCAATTCGCCTGTTATGCCAAACCAAGTTTGAATTTGAGGGATTTGAGGGTGTTCTTCATCAGCATGGTGATGGTCATGGGGCCGACGCCGCCCGGAACCGGGGTGATCGACCCGGCGATCTCTTTGGCGGCGTCGAAATCGACATCGCCCCGAAGGATGGGAACCATCTTGTTGGGGTCTTTTTTGCTCGGTTTCTCACCCACCCGGTTGACCCCGACATCGATAACGCAGGCGCCCGGTTTGATCCATTCGGGCTTGACCAGGCCCGGCACGCCGGCGGCCACGATCAGAATATCGGCCCGTTTGCAGTGGGCGGCCAGGTCTTTGGTACGGGTGTGAACCACGGTGACCGTGGAGTTGGCCCCGGGACCTTTCTGGACCATCATGTTGGCGATGGGTTTGCCGACGATATTAGACCGGCCCACCACGACCACCTCGGCGCCGCTGGTCTCCACGCCGGCCCGCACGATCATCTCCTGAATGCCCGCCGGGGTGCAGGGCGGAAACTTCACCTCATCTCCGCCGATCATGAGCCGACCCACGTTGACCGGATGGAAGCCGTCGACGTCTTTGTCGGGATCAATAGCGTTGAGCACCTTTTTTTCGTCGATGTGTTTGGGCAGGGGCAGCTGAACCAGAATGCCGTTAATGGAATCGTCTTTATTGTATTTGTCGATCAGGGCCAGAAGATCGGCCTCGGACATGTCCGCGGACTGGTTGTCTTGAATTTCGTGAAAGCCCAAGCGATGGGCGGTCTGAATCTTGAGGGTGACATAGGATACCGATGCCGGGTTTTCCCCGACCAGGATGGTCACCAGCCCCGGCACCACTCCGTGCTTTTCTTTGATCTGTTTGACATCCGCTGCGATTTCTTCCAGGATCTGCTCTCGAATTTCGGTCCCCTTGATTAACTTCGCCGACATGTTGATCTCCTTTCATCAAATATCATCATAGTTTGGCAGTTTGACATTCGCTCCCTACCCCTTTCCTCAACCCCGTTCTTGTATGCCAATTAACGGAAAATGTCAAGGAACAGCCGCACACTTTTTTATTTTACAGAGGGGCCGGCATCGCATCGAGACCGGTGGTCTCATCCAGGTCGAACATCAGGTTCATATTCTGAACCGCCTGGCCGGCCGCCCCCTTCACCAGGTTGTCGATGGCCGACAGCAGAATCACCCGCCGGTCGGCCTCATTCACGGTAAAACCGATGTCGCAGTAGTTGGTGGACCTGACAAACCGGGTGTCGGGCATTCGGCCTTCGGGATGAATCCGGACGAAAGGCCGACCCCGGTAATAATCGGTCAGACAGGCCCGAATCTTCTCCGGCGTGGCCGACCGGGTCAGCCCGGCATAAAGGGTGGACAACATTCCCCTGCTCATGGGCGCCAGGTGGGGCACAAAGGTGATCCGGACCGGTTTTCCGTATTCCCGGCTCAGGACCTCGTTCATTTCGGGATTGTGCCGATGCACCCCGACCTTATACGCTTTGAAGGATTCGGCCACTTCACAGAAAAGCGAACCCACGCTGGGGGACCGACCGGCGCCGCTGACCCCGGATTTGGCATCGGCCACGAGCGTCTTGGGATCGATCAGACCCGCTTTCAGCAACGGGATCAGCGGCAGCAGAACACTGGTGGGATAACACCCGGGATTGCCCACCACCGGGGCGGTCCGGACGGCATCGGCGTAGACCTCGCTCAATCCGTAGGCGGACTGCTTGAGCAGGTCCCGAGCGGTGTGGGGCTGATAGGCGGCCTCATACAAGGCCGGGTCCCGGAACCGGAAATCGGCGGAAAGATCCACCACCCGAAGCCCCCGCTCCACCAGGCCGGGAATGATCTCCATGGGCAGTTTGTGGGGCAGCGCCGTAAACACCACATCGGCGCGGTCGGCCACCGCATCCGCGGAAAATTCCTCGCAGACCAGGTCCACCACGCCGGCAAAAGCCGGGTAGATCTGATCAAACGGCGCCCCGGCATACTGGCGGGAGGTGATTACAGTGATGTCCACCTCCACATGTCCGTACAGAATGCGAACCAGCTCCGCCCCCGCATACCCGGTCGCTCCGATGACACCGACTCTGATCATACCCCGCGTTCCCTTCTTTCTCTTAATGAAAATTTATACCGGCCTTCAGATGTGTGCGGTCCTCGCGCCGTTGATCCCCCTCCCCCACCCGCATCAATATGTATAAGATGATAAAGGGAGCCAGAAAACGGCAGGCGGCGCCGTAAAAGGGCAATTTTTCACACCCGCCTACCTCTACCAGAAATGCATAGGGCCATCAAGGGATTTCAGCACACTCGGGGCGTCGATTCAAATCCGTTCCGGAAAAATTCGGGTCGAGATTTCCTGGAGCTTGAATTTCTGGACCTTGCCGCTGGCGGTGAGGGGAAATTCGCTTACAAAGGCGACATATTTGGGGATCTTGTACCGGCTGATCCTTCCCCGACAGAAGTCCCGAATGTCCTCGGGCCGGCAATCGACCCCCCTCTTTGAGAATCACGAAGGCCCCTGCTTCTTCTCCGTATTTGGGGCTCGGCACCCCCACCGCCTGGACGTCGGCGACCCCCGCCATGCCGTGAATATACTCCTCGATCTCCCTTGGATAGATGTTCTCCCCGCCCCGAATGATCATGTCTTTGTGGCGGCCGGTGATGGTCAGATAACCCGCCTCGTCCATCACCCCCAGGTCTCCGGAATGGAGCCATCCCTC
>JAABSQ010000156.1 GCA_011390315.1 Desulfobacteraceae bacterium | reverse complement strand
GCCGATGCCTTCAAGCGCACATTGTCGATCAGTGATCAAATCGCAATCTATGCCATGGTGGTGGATGCAATCAACGATGAAGTCAAAGGTTTTTATAAACAGTTTGGCTTTATCCCCTTAAGAGATAATCGCCTACGGCTCTTCATGCCTTTAAAACCCATTGACAACTGAAGATTCATACGTTCCGTCCCATCGCCCCCGGATGCCTTCGGCGGAGGTGATCCGGTTGATATGGACGACCAGACCGGGATTCCCCGACACCACGGAACGGAATCCCGGCTGACGGTCTCGGATGGTGTCGAGGCGGAGCGGTTGAACGATGCAAACGAAAAAAAGCGTGTATTACTTGCTGATGTTTTCACAGGCGATATCGGTGCCGCCCGGTATGGTGTTCAGTCACTCCTGAACCCAAAAGGTTCAAAATATATTCCACACTGATTCGGGTGCCCCTGATCACAGGCTTGCCTCCGAGGACTTTTTGGATCGGCCGTTATTCTGTTCATGGTTCATCTCCTTAGCTTTGTAAATCGACATTCTTAATTTTCCCAAGTGGAATGTAAAAATCAAGGTGTATCCCAAAAGAAGGATTCTGTGGCAGTATTATGGTGCTTGATATAGCCCATCTTTCCCGTTTACGGTTTTTAACCATCCCCCCATGATTCCGTATGCCGGGTTTTAAAGAATATATTTCTTGCAATCTGATTTCGATTTTTCTAATAAATTAGATGGAAATATGGTAATGCTGAATATTATGAATGGAATTTAATAACTTTAATGATTTTTGGGGGGAAATCATGAAATGGAATCTCCGAAACCGGATACTGGCGCCTATCATTGCCACTGTTGTAATTGGTCTGGTTTTTTCTATCTTCAGCTCATATTTTACTGCCCGAACAGCGGTGGAGGATGTGTCGCTGAAAGAACTTCAAATGCTCAATGATGTGCTGAGTTCGCACCTTCAGAACTGGATTGCAGATATCGTAGAGGATGTCCGGGCAAACAGCCGGGATGAAACGCTTTCCGCGGTTCTGCTGAAAGGGGCGGATGCAGAAACCGTTGAAAACGCCAATCATATTTTGCGAATCCAGAAAGAAAGCTCGGAACTTGTTCATGTCGCCGTTGTGGATGAACAGGGCATCACCCGGGCTTCGTCCAACGAGGGTAAAGTCGGCACCGAGTACGGCGACAGAGGCTATTTTCAAAAAGCTATTCAAGGGCAACCGGCGATCTCCAGAGTATTGAAAAGCCGGGTGACCGGGAAACCGGTGATCGTCATTGCAGCACCCATTCAGCGGTCGGGGGAAGTTATCGGGATTACTTTTGCTACAATCAACCTGGGCCTTTTTACCGATCTTTTTATTAACCCGGTTCAAAGACGTGGCGAGATCTACCCCTTTATAGTGGAAGCGGACGGCACCATCGTCGCGCATGTGGATGAAGAGAAAATTCTGAAGGAAAACATCAACGATTATAAATTCGGACCGGCCCTTATGAAAAAAGAGAAGGGTTTTTTCCGGTACCTATTCGACGGCGTACCCATTGTCGCGTATCTTTCAAAGCTTCCGGAAACCGGATGGATCGTCGCCGTGCGCACGGATCAGAGTGCGCTTTTGAAACCGGTTCGCACCATCCGGAACCGAAACGCCGGAATCGCGGCGATCATGGTCCTGATTCTGATTCTGGTCATCTGGCTGGTGACCGACAGCATACTCAAACCGCTCAATCGGTTGGCGGAGGGGCTGAGTGCCAGCGCTGACCAGCTGATGAGCGCCTCGGGTCAGATTTCATCCGCCAGTCAGCAGTTGGCTGAAAGCTCATCTGAACAGGCCGCTACCACGGAGGAATATTCTTCTTCTTTAGAGGAAATTTCCGCAATGGTGCGACAAAACGCCGACAACGCCGGCCAGGCCGATGATCTTATGAAGGAGGTGAAGCGAATCATTCATAAGGCCAACGACTCCATGAAAAAGCTTACCGGCTCCATGAAAGACATTTCTCTAATTAGTAAGGATATATCAAAAATAATCAAGACCATCGACGACATCGCTTTTCAGACCAATCTGCTCGCCCTGAATGCTTCGGTAGAGGCTGCTCGAGCCGGAGAAGCAGGAGCCGGATTTGCGGTCGTGGCGGAGGAGGTTCGAAATCTGGCTCTGCGCGCAGCAGAGGCCGCCAAAAATACCGGAGAACTCATCGAAGGCGCGGTCGGAAACATTTCCGAAGGGGCCGATCTGGTGTCTACTACCAGCGATGCCTTTGATGATGTTGTTCTCAACTCCGGCAAAGTCGCCGAACTGGTGAGTGAAATCGCGGTTGCCTCCGATGAACAGCACCAGGGGATCGAACAATTGAATTTGTCCACCAATGAGATGGATCGGGTCATTCAGCAGAACGCAGCCAATGCCCAGGAATCCGCATCCGCCTGCCAGGAATTGTTCGCCCAGGCCGACCAAATGCTCCATTACATGGCGTCTCTGACGCGCCTACTCGGCATTTCAAACCACAAGAACAAAAACGTCCATGCGGAGTCGGTCCAGTCGATGGACACATCGCTTCCGGTGAAACATGTATCCGAAGCGAAAAGGGCGAAGATGAACCATCCGAAGATAACGGGTCCCCAGGACTTCGATTTCTGATGAGGCCCGTATAAGAAATCGCGAACCGATCACCATCTGAATGCCGGCCTGATCGAGACCTGCCATGGCGATTCCTTATTGAAAAATGGATAATTACTTTGTAGTCTCCTCCTGCCTGGAACGTAGCCCCGAAAGCTTGCTTTTTGCTTTCAGTGTGGGGACGATTCACTGCGGATTTTTTTCTGCCCATAACGGTAGAAATTCTTATTTCGCGCCCGTTTCGCCCAATTCACCGCGGAACCGATCGACGTTCCTGCGGTATACAAAAAAACCATGATACCGGATCAGAAAATGGAATTCTGATGGAATTCGGTCATGCGGACAACGAGACAGCCGGCTGTGCCCTGGTTTCGACGCTGTCGGAGACCCCGGAAACCAGATTCTATCGGGGTGTTCGCACAGCCGACCACCGGCCGGTTCTGCTCAAGACGCCGCGATATGACGGGCCGAATTCTGGGGCGGTCCCGGCGATTCAGCGTGAATACCATATTTTACTGCATCTGAAAGGGATCGGCGGTATCTGCCGGGTATTGGAATTGGGGTATCACCGGAATCTGCCGGTGCTGATTATGGATGACCCCGGCGGCGGTGTTTTGGCCGATTCGGCGCATTCCGACCTTGAGTTGGATCGGATACTCGATTTCGGCGCTCAGGTGGCCGGCATCCTGGATGGAATCCACGGCCGGGGGATCGTCCACGGAGATCTCAGCCCGGCCAATCTCCTGGTGAATCCGGACGAAGATGCGGTTTTTCTGTTCAATTTCGGCGCGGCGGTCTGCCCGGAATCGGTCTTTCCGGCCGGGAAAACCCGACGGGCGAAGGCCCACCCCGCCTATCTCTCCCCCGAAGCCACCGGGCGAATGGACTGTGTGCCCGACGGACGGTCCGATTTCTATTCTTTGGGCGTTATTCTCTATGAACTGCTGACCGGAAACCGGCCTTTTAAAGCCGCCGACCCCACGGAGCTGTTCTACGCCCACATCGCGCGCCAGCCGATTTCGCCCCTTCAGCCGTCCGTCGGAATCAGGGGGACGTCCGTTCCGCCGGCCGTGTCCGACCTCGTTCTCAAGCTGATGGCCAAATCCCCGGAAGACCGGTACCGGACCGGCGCCGGCATTCGCACCGATCTTGAGAAATG
>JAABSQ010000155.1 GCA_011390315.1 Desulfobacteraceae bacterium | reverse complement strand
TTCTTCGGGAGCTCGGGGAGATCCCCGGCTTTGTCCTCGGCCGGCGGGACGGACAAGATCTGATGCTTCCGGACAGACTCTACGGCCGGGAGGCGGCTGCAAATCGGCTCCGACGGTTCTTAGAGGAGGGTCGGGAAGGGGGGCGACGGCTGGTTCTGGTATCCGGAGACCCGGGGATCGGCAAAACCGCCCTGGTCCGTTCCGTCATGCAGGCGGTTCAAGGGAAGGGGATGCGGTTTCTCACCGGCAAGTTCAGGCCCATACGAGAAAACATCCCTTACAGCGGCATCGCCGCCTGCATCTCCGATCTGGTCCGGCAGATATCCGCCGAAGGAAAAACCGGGATGGGGAAAAAGCGGATCTTGGAGGCTCTGGGCGCTCATGTTCGGGTGATCACCGATCTGGCGCCCGAGGCGGTCCGGATTACCGGGCCGGCGCCCGAACTGCCGGAACTGGGGTCTTTGGAAACCCGAAACCGGTCCGAGTTGACCTTCACCCATTTTTTTCAGCTGTTTCAGAGCGCCGACACGCCGCTGGTCCTTTTTCTGGACGACCTGCAATGGGCGGACGAAGCATCGATCCGACTGACGGCGGCCCTGCTGACCCTGGATGAGGCGGGGTTTCTGACCGTCATCGGAGCGTATCGGGACAAAGAGATCCACGCCGGCGACTCACTCACCGGGGCACTCGAATTTCTGGAGAAGAACGACATACCGATTCGGCATATTCGTTTGATGCCCCTCCACCATGAGGACGCGGCCCGGCTGATTCAGGACGGGCTCAATCTGGATCCGCCCTCCGCCGATGCGCTCGCCCGGCGGCTGATCGGGAAAACCTTCGGAAACCCCTATTTCATCCGGCAGATTCTAAAGCGAATGAACCGGGACGGGTCTCTGCACTTTGATCAGGACCGCGGCGGCTGGCAATGGCGCCGGCAAGAGGACGACATGGGCCATTCCGACACGGTCTTTTCTCTCCTCCGGTCGGAAATGGCGGCGCAGCCGGAATCGCACCAACGGGTGCTCTACACCGCCGCCTGTATCGGCGACAGCGTCGAGGATTCCGTGCTCACCGCCGCTTGCGGCGTAGATCCTTCGAATCTGTCGGACATCCTCGATCGTCTGATCGGGAAGGGATACCTTCAGAAGATCTCCGATTCGGGGATTCGGTTTTCCGACGATCAGATGCAGCAGGCGGCGTTTTCCCTGATTCCCGAACGGCGCCTGGCCGACATTCAGCGGCGCATCGGCCGCTCCCTTCTTCGCAGTCTGGCGCCGGAGGAACTGGAGCGGAATTTCTTCGACATCGTCCTGATCCTGAACCAGGGGATCGAACCCGGCAGCGACGCGGGCGACCGACATCGGGTGGCGGGAATGAACCTGATGGCCGGAAGAAAGGCCAAATCTTCCGCCGCCTACAAGGCGGCCTTCGATTATTTTTCATCCGGCATTCGAATGCTCGGGGACCATGGGCGGGAAGCGGCCTTTGATCTGAGCCTGGCCCTGTATCTGGAGGCGGCGGAATCCGCCTACCTGATCGGCCGGTTCGATACCGCGGAAGAGCTCGTTCAGGCGGTCTTGCAGCATAGTCCGCGGATGCCGGAAAGAATCCGGGCGGTGCAGGTGCGGCTTCTCTCCCTGATGGCCCGTAACCGCACCGATGAGGCGGTGGAGGCGGTTCTGGCGGACTGCCGCGAGTGCGCCATTCGGCTTCCCGGGTCTCCGGGTCTGGTCGGATTTTTTGCGGAACTGATGAAAATCCGGTGGATACTGAAGGGGCGATCCCCGGAAGCGGTGCTGGAGATGCCGGAAATGACCGATCCGGACCTGCTGGCGGTGATGCGGCTTCTGGCCACCGGGGTCTCCATCTTTTATCTGACCCGTCCCACATTCATGCCGTTTCTGATGTTTCGCATGGTGACGCTTTCCCTCCGGCACGGCGTGGCTCCGGAATCCCCGTTCGCCTATGCCATCTACGGACTGATCCTGTGCGGGGTGTGCCGGCGGGTGGAGCGGGGGTATCGGTTCGGCCGAATGGCCCTGAAACTTTCCGAGCGGTCCGGTTATTCCGTCATTCAGGCGAAAACCGGCATGCTCTACTACGGATTTATCCATTTCTGGAAACACCCCCTACGGGAGACCCTGCCGCCCCTGCAAGAGACCTTTCGCACCGGCATGGACTGCGGCGACCTGGAGTATGCCTCCTGGACCCTGCACATATACTCCTACCATGCCTATTTCAGCGGCCTGGAACTGACCGCTCTCGAAAAAGAGATGGCCGCGGATGAAGCCACCCTCCTTCGAAACGGGCAGCAGGGCGCATCGGTGGCCCAGGCGATCTACCGGCAGGCGGTCCTGAACCTGCTGGGAACGAACTCGGATCCCTGTCGGCTGGTCGGGGACGCCTATGACGAGGCCCGCATGCTTCCCCATCACCACGCCACCGAAAACACCCATGCGGTGTTCAACGTCCATTTTCACCAACTCATCCTCTGCTGCCTTTTCTGCCGGTATCAACCGGCCCTCGACCATGCCGAGCGGGCCGAGGCATGCCTCGAGAGCGTCTCCGGGCTGATCGCGGTCTATATTTTCTATTTTTACCGAGCGCTGGCAGGGTATGCACTGGCGGATTCGGCTTCCGGCACGGCCCGGCTGCGGCAGGTGAATCAGGCTGCGGCCTGGCAGCGGAAGCTGAAGGTCTGGACCCGCCACGCCCCCATGAACTTTCAGCACAAGTTCGACCTGCTGACCGCCGAACGGCATCGGTCCCGGGGCCGTTACGACAAGGCCGCGGAATATTTTGTCCGGGCGGTGACCGGGGCCCGGGAAAACGGATACTATCAGGATGAAGCCCTGGGCGCCGAACGGGCCGGGCGGTTTTATCTGGACCGGGGGATGGAGGTCCCCGGCCGGTCCTGCCTTTTGATCGCCCGAATGGCCTATCGTAGGTGGGGGGCCCAGGCCAAGGTCTCTGCCCTGACCGAGGAATGGCGCGATCTGTTCGCCGGGTTCGGGTCGGAGATCGAGGCGGCCCTTCCGCCCCCGGCCCCCCGGGATGACGGCGCTTCTGAAATGGCCGCGGTCATGGCGGCGGCCCGTACCCTCTCCGGTGAAATGCATCTGGAAACCCTTCTGAAAATGATCATGGACATCGTCATGAAGCACTCCGGGGCCCGGCGCGGCTGCCTGCTGATTCATCAGAAGGGGAGCCTGACCCTGGAGGCGGAGGCGGGGATCGAGCCGGAGTATCTGCATGTTCTGGAGGGGACCCCGCTGGACGAGGTGCATTCCGCCGGCCGGGACATCGTCCGGGAGGTGGCCCGCACCCGGACCAGCCTGATCCTGCGGGATGCTTCCAGGGACGACCGGTATGAAAATGATCCCGATGTCCGGCGGCATCGGTCGAGATCGGTGCTCTGCATTCCCCTGATCCAC
>JAABSQ010000154.1 GCA_011390315.1 Desulfobacteraceae bacterium | reverse complement strand
GTCTGAAATCAATCAGGCATGGGAAAACCGAGCCGACATCACCCCCTGTTTTACGGGTAAAACGAAACCGAAATTGTTGGACATTTTGAAACTGCTGCCGAAGACCAACTGCAAAAAATGCGGACGTCCGACCTGTATGGTCTTTGCCGCTCAACTGACGGAGGGAGCTGTCGGCATAGACCGCTGCCCGGAGTTGACCCCGGCTCGGCACGAAGAACTGACCGCTTGTCTGGCCGGTTTCGACTTTGAATAACGACCGAAATCATCTCTCATGAATTCCCTTCGACAGCTTTTTACAGGGGCGGCCCCCCACAGGTGGGTCGCCCTGTTGCTGGCGGTCCTGATCGGCGGTATGACCGTTTGCGGGAGCGCGATCCCATGTCGAAAAAAAACGGCATGTTCATCGGCTCCTGTTTTTGCGGAAAAAACCTGTTCATCAACCCCCGCCCCATACCGGCTCAAGCCCTGCCGATTGAATCAGGTATTTCTCCTTCAAAATTCCCGGCTTCAACAAAATGACCCGTCGAGAACCAACCATCCGGTCGGAACCTGCCTTGGCGCTGTTTCTTATCCATTATTCACCCGAAATCCCGGCCGCGCTTCGCAACTCCCCAGTGCTGGAATTCCTCCAGCCTTCTCTTCTCCCCTTTTTCTGCTGAATTCTTCCTTTCTCTGTTGATTCATTTCTAACCAGGCATCCAACAGCGGCCTCCCTCGCTCGGCTGAAAAGCGAAAATTCGAGCAAGGGTTACCGTTTATATTCATATATTTTTTCAAGGATTTGTAAAACAAACCTTCCTCATATTTTTGTGTGAAAGGAGTTGAGCCTTAATGAAGATAACCACATACCGCCGGTTTATATTCATCTTGTTCGGGGTGCTTTTTTACAGCGTCAGCGGGACCGGCGCCGCGACAGGCCCCGTTCTGGAAGAAACATTTCCCGGCCTGGCCATGAATATCTTGACGAGCGCACATCTTGTGCCGATGGAACCGGAAACCCTGCTGAAGGCGGAAGGGGTTGAAATCCGGCTTTCGGAGATCGAAAAAGCGGTTTCGGGGGCAGAACCGGATCAACGTCGACTGTTGAACCAGAATCTTTTTGTGGTTCTCGAACAGATCGCCGCCGAACAGATTCTGTACCATCAGGCCCTGTCGAATGGAATTCCAGATCAGGGGCGGGATAAAACGGCGGTGATTCAGGATTTTCTGACCAGTAAAACCGAGAGCATATCCGTTACCGATGAAGAAGCCGCCGCATTCTATGAATCGAACAAGGAAATGGTCGGCGGCATGGCCTTCGATCAGGTGAAAGAAAGCATTAAATCTTTTCTGGGCAACCAGAAAAAACAGGAGGCGGTCGATCGGTATCTGGGGACTCTGGGAGAGACTGCAAAGATCGAGATCAACCGGGAATGGGCCGAATCGCAGTATGCGATCGCCAAAAACAACCCGGTAGACAAGGCCCGGGCTTCCGGAAAGCCGTCCATGATCGAATTCGGCGCCACCGGCTGCGTTCCTTGCGATATGATGCAGCCGATTCTGGAGAAAGTGGAAAAAAAATATGGTGACCGGCTCAACGTGGTCTTCGTCCATGTGCGGGAGAATCCATTTCTGGGCGCCCGCTTCGGCATCCGGTCGATTCCGGTTCAGGTCTTCTATGATAAAAACGGAAAGGAAGTCTTCCGCCATACCGGTTTTTTTGCCGAGGCGGAAGTCATGAAACAGATTGAAAAAATGGAGGTGGCGTCAAAATGAAAAAAGTTCGAATAATAATTTTAGGGGTCTTTGCGGTTCTGGCGGTCATCGGCGCGATCACCTATCAATTCAACCGGGAACCCTCAGCGACCGCATCTTCGCACACAACGGCAACCGGACCGGCGCCGGTCAAGGGCATGCCCACCATGCTCGACCTCGGGGCCACCGAGTGCATCCCCTGCAAGATGATGGCCCCGATCCTGACTGAACTGGAAAAGGAGTATGCCGGAAAAGCGGCCATCGTCTTCATCGACGTCTGGAAAAACCCGGGCGAGGCCAAAAAGTACGGCATCCGGGCCATCCCGACTCAGATCTTCTTCGACAAGGAGGGAAAAGAGGTCTACCGGCATACCGGTTTCATGGACAAAAAAAGCATCGTCAAGCAGCTTCAGAAGCTGGGCGTCGGTTGATTTCAAACATTCAGGAGGAATGCGCATCATGCTGGATCAATTGTTTTTAACCGTAAACCAATGGATGACCGGCGGCATCCTCATCGCCGCTGCAGGCTGTTTTCTATGGGGAATGGTCAGCGTGCTGTTTTCGCCCTGCCACATGGCATCCATCCCGCTCATGGTGGGCTATGTGGCCGGTCAGAACCGGACCCTTGAAGCCCGTCAGGGGGCGAAATACGCGGTGGCATTCACCCTCGGTCTGTTTCTCACCATCGCCCTGGTCGGCGTCGTATGCGTCCTTCTAGGCCGAATGCTGGGCGAAATCGGCCCCTACTGGACCATTCTGGTGGGTGCGATTCTCATCTGGGTGTCTCTGGATATGCTGGGGGTTTCGGCCTGCTCCATGTCGGGCGGCCTGATGAGCCGGTTCAAACTCAAAGGCCTTTTCGGCGCTTTTGTTCTGGGACTCGCCTACGGTCTGCTCTCCGGTTCCTGCACCTTCGGCTTTATCGCACCGATTCTGGCCTTCATCACCATTCAGGAAAAGGTCGCCATCGGGATTTTTTATATCGTGCTTTTCGGAATCGGCCACTGTATCCCCATCGCCGTGGCCGGCAGTTCCACGGCAATGGTGCAGCGCCTGATCTCCAGCGGCAATTTTCAGAAAGGCAGCATCTGGTTTCGAAAACTGGCGGGCGTCGCCATCGGCCTGTTCGGGGTCTATTTTGTTGTGAACCCCTTTGTGGGCGCATAAGAGAGGAATTTAAATAAAATCGAGAACAAGGCAATTTCTGGTTCTGTTCGCCGGCCTCCTCGCGGCAGCCGCCGCATCCGCCGGAAATGAATCACCGGTTCCTTCTTCTGACCGTTGAAAAGCGGAAACTCGAAAAAGGCCGGTACTACGATCAGATTTTCATCGAGACGGATCATCCGGAATATCCGGTCGTTCGAATCCGTGTAACGGGAAATATGCTTTGATTTTCAGCGTTCGCAACATGGGGAAATGGGAAGTATTGGCGGAAAAAAGCGGTACCCTGCGTACCTGAACCAGGAATGTTGGACGCCCTTACCGCAAGGAGGATGAAATGAGGAAGCGCAAGACGATTCGCATCCTGGTTTTTTTATTGCTGACGGCATTGCCCGTCCATGCGAATGAATCGAAAACCGATGCCTTCGATGCGTATCTGAAAAAGTTCGACAACCGGGAACGGAGAAACATGAAAATCAGAGTTCCCGAACTGATCGAATTGCACAGGCAGAACCGTGTGCAGATCATCGACATACGAACTGCGGAGGAATATTCTGATTATAACCTCAAATTTATCAAACATATCCCGGTCGATGAATTCCCCGAGCGACTCGGCGAACTCGATCGAAGCAAAATCATCGTTCCGGTTTGCTCGGTGTATGTCCGGGCCGCCATCATCCGAACCTATCTGACGCTGAAGGGCTTTGATGCCAGATATCTGATGGACGGAATGGCGGGCTTGTCCCGGTACCTGAACAGACCCGGGGCTTCGGAGTCCTTCAATCCGGGCCTTTCAAACCGATGACCGGCGATTCACCCCGCAGACCCGTCGTGATAAAGGAATGATTCCAAAAAAAGGAGGAAGATCGTGGTTGAAAATGAACTGAAACCGATCTACCGGGCACTCTGGCAGACGCCCGCTCTGGTGGGGCTGGCACTTCTTCTGGCCGTCGGGGTCAACCAGTGGCGGCCCAGGGGGATACCGCTTGTCGGCGACTGGTCGGCGGATGCCCGCTTTGCCGACGATTCGGGCCACAGTCTGGTCATTCCCCTGGAAAAGGTCCGGGAACTGTTCGAACGGGATGAAGTCCTGTTCGTGGACGCTCGACCGGAATATCAGTATCAGGAGGGCCATATTTCGGGGGCGTTGGTTATTCCATGGCAGGAGGTGGACCGATATTTCATGGAAGCGGTGGAGCAACTCGATGAAGGCAGAACCATCGTCACCTATTGCGACGGGGAAAGCTGCGATTTGAGTCACGAACTTGCCCTGTTTTTGAAGGATATGGGATTTTCAGATGTCCGGGTCCTGGTCAACGGCTGGACCGTATGGAAGCGGGCCGGGCTGCCGACGGAAGGAGGATAAAGAGATGATGAGCAATGAAAACGAAGCGACCATTCGAACCGGCGGCTACCAGAGCCGCATTCCGGAAATCTCCCGGTCGAAAACCGCCGCTTTTCATGTCGCACGGCTGTTCATGGGCGGCGTGTTTCTCTACGCCAGTTACGACAAGATTCTGAAACCGGCCGCTTTTGCCGAGGCGGTCTACAACTATCAGATCCTGCCCGAAGCCGCCGTCAACCTGGCGGCCCTGGTTCTGCCCTGGCTGGAGCTGCTGCTCGGAATCTGCCTGGTCGCCGGGGTATGGCTGCCGGGGGCGACGCTGATCAGCACCGGTCTGATGACGGTGTTCATCGCCGCGCTGGTGTATAATAAGATCCGGGGCCTTGACATCCACTGCGGCTGTTTTTCCACCAAGACCACCGAAGGACCGGTCGGTATATGGACGGTGCTGCGGGATGTGGCTTTTCTGGCCGTATCAGCCTACCTGATGCTGCATGTATTCTTTTTCTGGAAGGATTCGAAATCATACGGTTCGAAACGCGAATGATGATCAGGATTCTGATTGTCGCATTGCTGCTGATCGGTTTCAGGCCCGCACGAATCAACGCCCTGCAAAATGGGCGCGTGTCGGCCTCATTGACAACCGTCGGTTTACACGGGCGGATGCTTCCGACTCCCGCATGGAAAGCAAACCGCTTTCCGGCAGGCCGGGGGCATTCATTTCGCACCCGTTGCCGCCGGCGGCAACGCCATCCGACCGCATGAAATAGGCCGCGCTGTTTCTGCCGCACCCTTTCCCCGAGGCATCGCCTGCCCCTTTCCTTCGCAACTGCTCCTTTCTCTGTTGAAGATTTTCTTCTCTCGATCTGTTTTGTCCATTCGGCCGAACAATGCTTGGAATCGCGCCGTTTAAAAAGCGATGGTGCAAAGCATCTTCGGAATACCGCTGCGCTTCATGAAATTCCATAATAATCTTGACAAAGCGATGCTTGGGAGTTATGAGTAGTTCGTTATTTGGCTAGATAAGTAATCTGGAAGGTTCAAATGGAAACCCCGCTCCACATCGCCAAAGCCTTGGCCGACGGAAGCCGAATGCGGGTGGTCGCCGCCCTGTTGAGGCACGATCAGCTTTGCGTATGCCAGATCGTCGAAATGCTTCACCTGGCGACGGCTACCGTATCCCGCCACATGAGCATTCTGCAGAATGCACGCCTGGTGCAAAACCGCAAGGAAGGAAGGTGGGTTTACTACCGCCTCGCCGAGCCGTTCCCCGAGCCGCTCCGCAGATGGCTGCTCGATTCGCTGGCGAATTCGCCGGAAATTGAGACGGACCAGGCGGTTTTAAAAAAAGTTCTCTCCTGTGACCCTGAGGACTTGTGTCGGCGCCAGAAAGACCGGAAAGAGTGCAATGATTAAAATAAGCTTCTTTCAACCACCCGATTTTTTAATCCCCAAATGCCGGAGGTAAAAAACGAATGAGTACGAATCCTGGAATCAGCTTTTTTGAAAAATATCTTACATTTTGGGTCATCCTCTGTATGGCGGTGGGTATTTTCATAGGGAAATACATGCCGTTCATACCTGAATTTCTGGGGAGATTCGAATATGCCAACGTATCCATCCCCATTGCCGTTCTGATCTGGATCATGATCTACCCCATGATGATGAAGGTGGATTTTCAAAGTGTAAAAGATGTAGGGAAAAATCCGAAAGGTCTGGCTCTGACATGGGTCGCCAACTGGCTGATCAAGCCATTCACCATGTATGGCATCGCCGTACTCTTTTTTTATGTGATCTTCAAAGAGATCATCCCCCCGGATCTGGCTCAGGCTTACCTGGCCGGAGCTGTTTTGCTCGGGGCCGCCCCATGCACGGCCATGGTCTTTGTATGGAGCCATTTAACACGGGGAAATCCGGCATATACCGTCATCCAGGTGGCGACCAACGATTTGATCATCCTGATCGCTTTTACACCGATCGTTGCGTTTCTGCTGGGGGTGAGCGGGGTGACCGTGCCTTGGGCGACGCTGCTCTTATCCGTCGTGCTTTTCGTGGTCATCCCCCTTACGGCAGGCGTCTTGACTCGAGTGAATGTGATCCGGAAAAAAGGAATCGACTATTTCCTTCATTCCTTCATCCCCAAATTCAACAATATCACCATCGCCGGTCTGCTTCTAACGTTGGTTATCATCTTCTCGTTCCAGGGTGATATTATCCTAAAAAATCCATTGCATATTCTGCTGATCGCTGTACCGTTGACCATCCAGACCTGTCTTATCTTTTTCATAGCTTATACGGGCGCGATAATTTTAAAACTGCCGCATGATATCGCCGCTCCTGCCGGAATGATCGGCGCATCGAATTTCTTCGAACTCGCCGTGGCGGTGGCGATTTCGCTGTTCGGGGCGACATCTCCGGTTGCTTTGGCCACCATTGTGGGCGTGCTTGTAGAGGTCCCCGTGATGCTGATGCTTGTGAAGATCGCCAACAATACGACTCACTGGTTTCCGGCAGGGGAACTCGAAGCGCCCCATCCTCTTGAGTCAAGACTGTCTCCCTGACTTTGGCTTTTGGATGCATGCTTGCCGGCCGCCCTTGTTTGACAAGCATGTGGAGCAGTGGTATTGGATCAGTGCATCCGGAATGCCGTCGCTCTTCAGAAAAACGCCCATCAAGATTGATTCGGCCTTCGATAACCATGATGAGAGCTTACCATCTTTGGCGCTTTTTATCCGGTGATTACGACTGTGAAAAGCGCCGGGAGCGTTTAGCCGAGCGCAGAGGAGGTAAGGAGGCACTCGATTACCGTATACAACCGGAAAAATCAGTATCCGAAAAACGATGCAGGCGATAGCTGCGATCATGCCCGTGATGACCGGCGATGCATTGTGTGCGGCGCGATCCCGGCCCGGTTTTTGGTCAGTGCGGACGGGAAGCGATACGACCGTTGCGGGGCTTGCCATGCAACGTTTCTGAATCCGGAGCAAAGGGTGCCGATCGAGGATGAGTACGCCTTGTATCGCCTGCACCGGAATGAAGATCGGAAG
>JAABSQ010000153.1 GCA_011390315.1 Desulfobacteraceae bacterium | reverse complement strand
GGGAATATTATTTGTGTTACTGCGAAGGGTCTTTCATTGAGCGGTATATCGGGGATGTGCAGATGGTTTTTACCAAGCCCTTCTTTCGTCCGGATGCCGGTGTAACTGCTTTTTAATTCATGGGCCCTGAACAGGTTATATGATTTGCCCCGCCTCCATAAACGGAAGGCGGGGCAGGGGATCTTTTCCGCAGTTATTATTCGGCCTCGATCGGAGTCAGAACAGCCTCGATGGAGGTGTAGTATAAGCTTGTGGCGCCTTCAAAACCCGAGTCGGTACCCACAATCAGCCAGAGTTCGCCGTTTTCGTCGGTTTGAGCCTCAAACCCCTCGTATTCCAAGGTTTTGATTTCCCATATCCAGTCGTGGCAGTCTGTCTTTTTGGATGTTCATAACATAGGCTTCGTCCACCACCACCGCCTCGGGTTCCTGAGCGGTGGCGCCCGCCTTCACCCGGACCGCCTCACCCGGGGGGCCGCCGATGCCGACACAGCCCGACGGCGAGTCGGTGGCGAACTCGATATAAAAATCGATTCGGTAGAGGGTGTCGGGCAGAAGGCCGAAAGACGAATCCAGACGCCGTTTCATGAACATGAAGAGATCATCCGATGAATTGGCGCCGGAAAAAAAGGGGGCCTTGCCCGGCATATTCAGACTTTCCGGGAGGTCCCGGTATTCGTAAGTCAGTGAATCCAAATCAGCGAATTCAAAGCCGTAATCGGAAAAGTCGCCTTCCCACCCCTGAAGGCCCTCTTCAAAGCCGAAGGCGGCGGTGACGGTTGCGGGTGCATCCGGCGATGCGGCATCCCGATCATTATCGTCATCGCTGTCCGAACATCCAAAGGTCAACAGAGCACAAAACAGAAGAACAGCCGTCATCCAGGTTGCGCGTTTAATCCGGGTTCTTTCCATGTCGAATCCTCCTCAAATTAAGTCGGTAAAGTAAGGTGAAATTAAGTCATTCTCAATTCGGTTCGGACTTAATGCGCCAAAACTCACGACATGTCAAGAGTTGGAATGAATTTCCGTATTCCGCTGTATTCTCGAATCCTGGATTCATTCACGGTTCATCAGAATGCGATTTTTTTGATTCGCAGATTACAGATACCAGCTCATTTGCAGTCGATTAGAGCTTTCAAATATTTCTTTAATACATGGGATGGGAATGGTATAGGTTTGACCTGCCTTTTTTAAAGGATTGATAAACGCTAAAACTAAGAGTGACGGCGGGTGGGTCCACAGGTGTGAGGAGATCTTGCTATGCTCAAAAGATTTTATGCAAATAATTACAGGTGCTTGATTAATTTCGAGATTAATCTTGACCGGTTGACCTTATTCGTGGGGCCTAATGGCGGGGGAAAATCGACTTTATTCGATGTGCTTTTTAAAATCAGACACCTGATTGTGGATAATGCAAAAGTAGCCGATGTTTTTCCTCAATCGGATTGTACAGCCTGGATTGCTAAGGCTTCTCAATCTTTTGAACTCGATGTGCTGGGTCGTCATGGCCTTTACTCATACAAGTTGGTCCTTTCACAGGATCAGGATTTTAATAAACAGCATGTGGAAATAGAGGAATTGCTGATCGATGGAAAACCCTTGTTGGAATTTCGGCGGGGAGAAGTAAATCTATTCCGGGATGATAACAAAGCCGGAGCACAATACTCTTTCGATTCGTCGGTTTCCGCCTTGGCCACTATCGCTCCGCGGCAGGATAACAACAAATTGATATGGTTTAAAAACTGGCTGAAGAACCTTTTTATCCTCAATCTTCAACCCAAAGGGATGACTTCCGAAAGCCGAGAGGAATCGGACTGGCTAAATCATAATGGAACTAATTTTGCTTCTTGGTACCGCTTTATATCTCAAGAATATCAAGATAAAATATTCGGCCTTACCGAAGAATTACGTGAAGTTCTTCCCGGATTTCATGCTTTTAAACTAGAGTTGGCCGGTAAACACCGAATTTTAAAAGCAGGATTCGTCGGAGAAGATAGCAGTAGCACTCCCATCTACTTTGATTTCGAACAACTCTCAGACGGCCAGCGGATTCTGATAGTCCTTTATGGCCTGATGATGGGCTTGCGAGAGATGGGACATACCATTTTCATTGATGAACCGGATAATTATATCGCTCTGACCGAAATACAGCCTTGGCTTATGGATCTGTCCGATGCCTGTGCAGATGGATTTTCCCAGGCGGTCTTAATCAGCCATCACCCGGAACTGATCGACTATTTGGGTCCCGAGTGTGGCAAATGGATAGAGCGGGACCCGCTCGGTCCCGCTCGGATCAAAAAGTTACCTGAACGAATTGGCAAGGGGCTTAAACTCTCAGAACAGATCGCCAGGGGGTGGACGGAATGACCAAACGTCGGGTTAGACTGGTCATTCTTTGTGAAGATTCCCAACACGAGGCATTCATCAGACGTTTCCTTAAGGGAATGGGTTGGAATACCAGGGAACTCCGGGTTGAAAAAAGCCCCTCCGCCGGTGGTGGTGCAGCGGAACAATGGGTGCGCGAACGATTTCCGGATGAACTCACGATATATCGTCAAGGCCGAAAAAGGGCGGCATCCGCTTTGATTTTGATGATCGATGCCGACCGAAAAAAGGTGGAGGATCGAATTTCCGAGGTAAGATCTGAATGCCTGTCACGGCAGATTCCTTTCCGAGAGGATGGTGAGGCTGTCGGGATAGCGATTCCCAAACGGAACATTGAAACCTGGATACATTATCTCAACGGAGCCACTGTTAATGAGCGGGATGTTTTTCCCAAATTGGATAGAGAGCGGAAATGCAGGACGGCAGTAGCAAATTTGGTTTTGCAATGCCGCACCACGGGGCTTTCCCACGAGGCACCGCCCGCCTTGGCTGCGGCATGTGATGAATACACGGGTAGAATACAATTAGTGGAGTAAGCAAGGCGTTCAAGTGTATCCGAAGCATTACCTTTTCGGAAACCAGGGGATGAACGCGCTGGTGTTCCGAACATATTCGGCATACCCTTCCCGCCGGTCTTTTAAATCATCCTCCAGCAGGGTCACGCCGGAGACTTTCAGAAGCATGAAGGTAATCAGAATCGGTCCGATGACGGTTACCCAGCCGTGGGGAACGGACAGTGCGATGCAGAAAATCCCCCACCAGATCAGGGTTTCGCCGAAGTAGTTGGGGTGTCGGGTATATCGCCAGAGACCGTATTTCATGGCCTTGCCCCGGTTTTCGGGTTCGGACAGAAATTGTTTCAGCTGAAGGTCCCCCAATACTTCGAAGATGAACCCGGTCATCCAGAGTGCGGTGCCCAGAAGATCGGTCCAGACGATATGCCGGGGATGGGGGGCCGCTCCGGCAAACATGATCGGAAAAGCGATCATGAGCAGGAGCATGGCCTGGAGCAAAAAGACATTGTACAGGCTGGTGATCCAAAACCGGTCCCCGGCGTTTTCACGGAATTTTCGGTACCGGAAATCCTCCCCCTTCCCCCAGTTTCGAATCAGGATATGGATGGACAGGCGAAGCCCCCAGGCGACGGTCAGGAGCAGAATCAGCACCTTGCGACCGGTCCAGCCGTCGCCGAAATATACGGAGACGGCGGCGACCAGGATGAATCCCAATCCCCAGAAGGTGTCCACAATGCTCGCATCTTTTTTAACAACGCTGACGGCCCAGATGAGGACGAAAAAGGCGTTTACGATAATCAGGTTGACCCCGATGACTTGAAAAAGAGACGGCCAGTTCATGACAAAACCTCCTTTACGGGTTGTGTGGTTATATGGTTCAGCGATTTTCCCCGAACCAGAACCGGCGCCAGTCGCTGCGACTCGCCCGCAGATTGCGCCATACATAGATGCAGGAGACAAGATTGCCGAGGAGCAGCAGCAGAAGTATCCACAGAACAGCCTTCCCCCTGGAAGATTCACGAAACCAGATCCAGCCGGAAAACAGTAAAAAACCGATGTAGATATCGATTATGAGGACCTGACTCCAGGCATTGTTCAGAAAGTCCGCCCGCCATCGGGCAAAATCCCCGGCGGCGAATCCGTAAAGAATGGCGATCACCATCACAATGATGCCGATGCCCGACAAAAGTTCGGCCCGATCCGTCATTGAATTCCTCCTTTCAAACTGTTCTTATTCCCGGTTGCGAAAACGGTAGTGAGATACCAGCCACTCCTGACCTTTGCGAAAGCCCCACAGGCCGGCGCAGGCCATAAAGAAAATCCGCCACCGCTGAAACCAGCGCCGTTCTTCCCCGGGGCCGTATACCTCAGCCAGGACCGGCAGCAAAGATTCCTGATGCGCATCCAGATTTTGAAGCCACGCTTCGGCGGTTTTCCGGTAATGGGTTCCGTCGACCCGCCAATGTTTTTCCAGAACGACATGCTCCTGCAAATAGAGAAACAGATCGTCGGATGGCATCATGCCGCCGGTGAAAAAATGGCGTCCCATCCAGTCTTCGGCGCCCCGGGTTCGGTAGAGATAGGGGTAGTTCAGGTGGGTGAAGATATGAACGAAGAGTTTGCCGCCGGGCTTGAGCCATCGGCTGATCCGCTCCAGCAGCTGACCCCAGTTGCGCATGTGTTCAAACATCTCCACGGAGATGATTCGGTCGAATCGGCGGTCGGTGTCGAAGTCGTTGATGTCCGCGGTGACCACCTCCAGGTTGTCGAGGTTCCGTTCCGCGCAGCGGTTTCGAATAAACGCCCCCTGGGGTTTGGAATTGGACATCGACAGGATTCGGCTGTTGGGATAGTTTTCGGCCATCCACAGGGAGACCGCGCCCCATCCGCATCCCAGTTCGAGAATCTCCATTCCGTCCGACAGTTGAGCCCGGTCGCAGGTCAGCCGAAGCATAGCCGTTTCGGCGTCGTCCAGCGAGGTCATTCCCGGCGGCCAATAGCAGCTGCTGTATTTCATCCGCCGACCCAGGACCTTCTGAAAAAAGGCCGGGGGGAGTTCGTAATGCTGTTCATTGGCCCTCTGCGTCTCCACCGCAATGGGACTGCGCCGGATTTCCTCGATGAACAGTTCTTTGGCCTGCTGCTGAGACACGATATCCTCCCGTTTCTCAGACGAAAGCCGTTTGCGGTTGAGAAGGTGTATTCCCGAACGGATCAGGAAATCGGGCAGGATGGACCGGTCGGCCAATTCGATCAGGTATGAAAAGCTGTTGGATAGCATGGTGCGGCTCCTTTGGGAATGAAATTGTTTTAAGCCGGGATGAGCTTTTACCCTAATCATAAGGCTGGTTCGGAAAAAATGGTAGGGGTGATAAATGGATAGGTGGATGGTGGGTTTAAACCCAACAGCCGATGGTCACTTGCCTGTTGAGATTGTAAATCGCTATTGAAGCTTATTAGGCTTCTGGTACTTGGACGGCCTGCCTTTATTATCTTAGATTCGCCACCATTTGAAGAATAAGGATACCTTCTTCAATCCCGTTCGTCCCGTCAGTTGTCGGATCAGGAAAGGTATTTGAAGAATGGTGATCGCATCAACCAGAGGAGCATATTCACTGCCTCCCGCACCAATTCTATAAATTCGTCTATTAGAGTCATGAAACACAGTTTCCTGACACCAGAATCACTATGATAAATAAACTTGATTTATCATTTATAACATGTTAGCTTTCAATCTATAGTTGCCTATAGTTTAACAAAGAGGTATTGTATGGCTCAGAAATATTATCAAACAAGGGAAGTTTCAAAAATTGCTGGTGTCCACAGGGACACTTTGCTGCGGTGGTTAAGGGAAGGGAAAATTCCTGAACCGAAACGCAATCGTAATAATTGGCGCATTTTTTCCCCTTCTGACCTGGATAATGTAATTGAATTCACAAATCAGATAAAAGAGGAACAGCCGCCGTACATTGTACGCGAACCATCATATTCTGACCATATTGTTAAGCTTCAAAGTATAGATTGGGATTTCCATGATGCTAACACCAATTACCTGAATCATTCAATCCATCCTTATCCATGCAAGTTCATCCCGCAAATTCCAAACACTTTGATACAAGAATTATCCTCTATAGGAGACACTGTAATAGATCCCTTTGCCGGAAGCGGCACTACACTAGTAGAGGCTCTTCGCCTCGGCAGGAACGCAATCGGTATTGATGCAAATCCACTTTCAGAGCTTATTTGCAGGGTTAAATCAACGAAGATCGAACAGGATGCGTGTAGACCTCTATTTGAAATGGCAGAGCAGTTTTCCAATATGGGTCAAACATTGTCCTCCGGTCAGATGATGTTGTTTGGCAATGATTATTTCAAGGACACAATACCCGGAACTCCGGAAGTCGATAGCTGGATCGGGGATTGGTTTGATCCATGCGTCATTCATGAGTTGTCCGTCATAAAAGATCGATGCCTTAAACTCGAAGATCGTAAAATCAGGGAGATTGCTCTCCTTGCCATGTCATCAATCGTAGTAACCGTGTCACGTCAGGATTCTGATACTCGCTATGTCCGTAAGGAAACAAAGATTCTCCCAGGTGACACTTTCAAAAAATTTGCATCTTCACTCGCTGAAGCTGTTAGAAAACAGATAGAACTCTCGTCTGAAATACCCGGCAATGTTGTCTCTACAGTAATACACGGCAACATTCTCGAAGATATCGATTGTCCGGCTTTTAATTTACTGGTCTGCTCGCCGCCATATCCAAACGCCTTCAGCTATCACCTATACCATCGGTCAAGGATGCTATGGCTTGATATGGACCCGGCGGCCTTCAAGAAAGAAGAGATCGGAAGCCATAGGAAATACAGCAGTAAGGGCAAGAATGCTGCTTCAATAGAGACATTTTCTGATGAGCTTCGAAAGATTCTGTCATGGGTGTCCCGCAAACTGCGAAGCGGCAGGCATGCCTGTTTTGTCCTCGGAGATTCGACGATCAAGGGTAAGGCTGTTAAGAACGATGAACTCTTAATCGAAATTGCTGAGGATATTGGTTTCAGCCTTGAGGCTAACATTAATCGTAACCTTAAGGCTACAAAGAAATCTTTTAATCCAAAGATCGGTAAGATCAAAGACGAACATATTGTCATTTTGAGGAATGACACAGAGATAAATGATGCAAAGCCTGGTATGTAAAATAAAGCCTTATATCCAGCCTTTTGAACGCGTTCTAGCTTTCAAAGAAATTCGAAAAATGGCCCTTTGTGATCCAGTGCCTGGACTGAATGAAAAACCCGGTGACTCCTTTTTTTTTCAGATCGATACAGACGTCTCTGTAGATTTTCTGATTGATAATCTGACATATTGGGAATCTATAAGTGAGAATTACTTCAGTCAT